>JBFYMH010000021.1:0-6847 GCA_041305005.1 Thermoplasmatales archaeon
TAGCAACAGTTTTCAACCAAAAATCAACAAAAGCATACTCCGACCCGCCGGAAAACGAAAAGCAATTCAACTCATACTATGCTGATGCCACAACAGCAACAAGAGTAGTGGAAGGATCGCTACCACCAGTTATAGGAATCAGTTCACCAAGGAAATGGGAATTGTATATACTAGGTAAAGAAATAGGTAAAACACTGAAAGGAAGAACCCTCATAATAGGCAAAACAACAATAAAAACCAACTACCAAGCCGAGGCAGGCGTAGAAAAAGTAGAGTTCATAATAAAAGGCGGATTCAGACAAATAAAAGAAACAATAACAAAGGAACCGTATGAACTAAAATGGAGTACATTTGCATTTGGTAGATACACAATAGAAGTAAAACTATACGACAAAGAAGGAAAAACAGCAACAGACAGCATAGACGTAGTTGCATTTATTCTCTAAAAAAATTGTTTTTTAAAAAAGATATAATAACGAAATCGTATTAGGAGTAAGGAGGTAAAACAATTAATTTTCTACTAATCTACCCACAATCTTATTATTCATACGATAACTCAAACAAAAAAAATATTGCATACAAAGGACTTGCTCCACCACTAGGTTTACTTTATATCGCAAAAATCCTGGAGGAGGATGGAGACAAAGTCACAGTACTTGATTTCTCCGTTGACTCTTTTGAAGAGAAAAAGATAATAGATACAGTAAAAAAATCAGATGTTGTAGGAATAACGGTCTTAAGTTTTGCGCTAGAAAGCGTAATTGATATAATTAAAATTATTAAAAAAACTAAGCCAAAACTTAAAGTGATAATAGGAGGACCGCACTGTACATTATTCCCGGAAAAATCATTAGAAGAAACAGGGGCAGATATAAGTGTTCAAGGAGATGGAGAACTCATAATTAATGACATTAAAAAAGCAATGAATGGAAAAATCTCTTTTTCAGATATACCCGGAATTTATTATAGAGAGGGTAACAAAATAAAAAAAGGACCTGAATTAAAATTAATCGAGGATCTCGACTCAGCCCCATTTCCATCTCGCCATCTTGTAAACAAATACACATATGGGGACCAATTCAACCCAAAAATCAAAAACGGAGATTACACATCAATTATAACAAGCAGAGGATGCCCGTATGCTTGCAGGTTCTGTTCAAGAAACTCCGTTAGCATGAAGAAATATAGAACCAGATCAACAAAAAACATTTTAAAAGAACTAAAACAAATCCAAGCAGAAGGATACAGATACGTTGCAATTGTAGACGACAGTTTCTTATCTAACAAAAAACAAGCCCATGAACTATTGGATGGAATTATAAAAGAAAAAATAAAGTTAAAATTCATTATAACAGCGGCTCGTGTTGATGCAGCAGAAAAAGAACTGTTTCAAAAAATGAAAAAAGCTGGTGTAACACATATACAATATGGCCTGGAATCAGGTAATCAGGATGTCCTTGATTTCTACAACAAAAACATAACATTGGAAAAAATAAGATATGCAGTTAATCTAAGCGACAAAATAGGTTTGTTCAACATGGGCTCATTTATTTTAGGAGCACCCTTCGAAACAAAGGAACATTTTGAAAGAACATTGAACTTTGCGAAATCACTTCCCCTGGACTCAGTTGGATTTGCAACATTAAAGTACATGGTTGGATCTGAACTGTGGTGCAACGCAGTAAAAGATGGAAAAATATCTGAGAACGACTATTTTGTACCAGCAGACTCGAAAAGAGGACTAGGACTATTTACAGAAAGCGAAATCGTACAATATTGCATAAAAGCCCGTGGAGACTACTACGCCAGACCATCTTTTATGCTACGACTTTTCATAAAATCATTAAAAAATGATGATTTTGGATTTGTTAAATCCTATATATCATTGTTTTTTTCAGATATAAGAGACGGATTAAAGTATCTAGGCATGATGAACACAAAAAAGGAATCAAGCTATAATAAAAAATAGATTATCAGAAAGATAAGTGCTGACTTTGTAATCAAAATACTTCGATTCTTTATTTTTTCATTGTACTTATAGTCATCCAGTCTATAGATGAGAAGCCAACCATATTGAGAGAGGAAAGCAAAAAGAGCCATACAAATTACTCTAAGCCACACCATATAATCTAGATCAAGTGTTCCTGCTTGAACATAAAAACTGCCAATTACCAAAAACATTGCGCCAAAAGCCATCTGGGATTCATGATGCAAAAGACCTTCCGCATACATACTAACTATCGCACCAATAACTGAAAAAACTAGCACAGGCCATCCGCGCTGTGATGCAAGATATAAAGCTATAGAAAGCAAGATTGAAAGAGATAAAACAAACAATATCTTCAAAGTTTTCTTAGAAAAAGTGACTCTTTTCTCTATTTTCATATGATAAATATCATGGATTGTATGTGCAAGAATCCATTGGGCAAGGAAGCCGCCGATAACAACCAAAATGATACCATCGATGTAGAACTCATCTATAACCCCAAGATTAAGTGCAATAAAAGATCCCAATAAAGGAAAGCACATGCCTGTAAATAATGATGTCAAAATAGTGTAAGGTGCCAGCATTCCTTTTTTTTCTAACCTCATCATTCCTCTAAAATGATTTAGTGGTTAATAAAACTCGTTATTTTACTTTGAATACTCCAATAACCTCATCTGCATGCGAGCACTAACATTTCGTTCCAACATAAGGAAAAATGGATACAACCCCAACTTTAAACAATTCAAGACTCTTCTTACTGCATAAGCAGTGGAGTAAAATTCGCTGTACATTTTTCTGATACCAAAAAGCAAATCTTTGGAAGCCATATTTTTGGGTTTAAAAACAACATTTTTCATGTTATATTTTGACCAATCCTTAGTTAAAATACGACATTCTTTCTCCAGCGTATCGAAAAGAGGAGTGCCGGGGAATGGCGTAAAAACTAAGAAATCCACAATGTCTATCTTCATATCCTTTATCATGGATATAGTACTATCAAAAACATCTTTTGTATCTGTATCAAAACCAAATACAAAACAACCAATGGCAATCATCCCCGCATCATGTATATTCTGCACTGCTTTTTTATATTCTTCAACCGTGTTTGTTTTTTTACCAATTTCATTTAGTGTTTTCTGCGAAACCGATTCAAACCCAATAAGCCAAGATACACAACCAGCTTCTTTAGAAAGTCTCACCAGTTCTTTATCACTAGCTATAACATCGACGTTGCCGTTGCAAGAAAATTTTTTATGCAAACCTTTCATTTTTTTAAACAAAGACTTTGTATAAACTGGGTCTATTGTAAGAGAAGTATCATAAAAAGTGAAGGTTTTCTGCGGTAGATTTTTTATTTCTGATACAACCTCATCAACCGGTCTTTTGTAAAAATGTGAGCCTCCTGGAAGATTGCCCTCGCGACAAAACGTGCACTTATATGGGCATCCGCGGGTTGCCTCAATAGCGCCACTTAATACAAGACCAGGTAGTTTTATGTCTGTTGGTGGGATATGAACTGAATTATCAAAATTTATAGGCTGATATAACGGCTTTAATTTGTTTTTTCCAAGATCATTTAGTAACTTCAACCAGTTTAGTTCACCTTGTCCAAGTAAAACGCTATCTGCATGCTGTTTTGCTTCTTCAGGCAAGGCAGAAGCATGCATGCCACTTAGCACCACTGTTACATTTTTTTTCCTAAATTTATCTGCAATTTCATAGGCTCGGGGAGCGCTAGACGTTGTAAAATTGATATGCACCAAATCATAAGGCTTGTCAAAATCAATAGAAGTGTATCGCTCATTGATTAATTCCACAGAGTTTTTTTTTGGAGTGATAGCTGCGATTCGACGGGCATAAAGGGTTGGTATGACTGAGAACATAGTAAGCAATGTTTTATCAAAAAAACCGTATTTTGCCGCACCCATAGATACATTTTCTATGATCAATATTTTCATTGTAAAAGCTCTAATATAAGGGATACATATTAATCTAATCTACAAAATAAGAGTACTCTTGAAAATTCATGTCGTGAAATAATGAATCCATTCTATAATCCAATATTTCTCTCAAAGATTCTAAAAAGCTATTCGTTTGATATAGATCGGCTCAATAATTTTAACGAAGAAACTTTGAAAAAACATCAGGATAAATGTTTGAAAAACGTAGTCAAATACGCCTACACGGTACCGCTGTATCATGACAGATACAAAAAAGCAAACATTCTTCCAAGCGACATAAAGGGAATAGAAGATATCACAAAATTACCCACTATTTCTAAAGATGATATAAAGGCCCATTATCCGGATGGTATTATTCCACCAAAAATCAGAAAAGATAAACTTATAGAAATTACAACTTCCGGTACAACCGGCAAATCTTTGACACTTTATGGTGATATGTACGATGCAACTCTATGGTTCTTTTGGTACATTCGCGTACTTAAAAATCATGGGATTAACTGGAGGAAAAACAGATTAACAATTATTGCAGATTTTGCACCTCATACCATTGGAAGCGGCTATATAAAAAGAGGATTACTTAACAACCTCAACAGCAGACATTTTTTTGCTAATATGCAATGGTTGAACACTAATGACGAACCAATGAAAGTAATCAAAGAAATAAATAAGTTTAAACCAGATTTTATAGGTGGATACGTTGGCATGCTTGGTCATCTAGCGCTATTAAAAGAAAAAGGATATGGAGATGATGTAAATCCTAGCCACATCGCGACGATAGGATCGATACTTACACCGCCGCTTAGAAGTCTGCTAGAAAAAACATTTAATGCAAAAGTATTCGAAGTCTATGGCGCAACTGAATCTGGAACTATAGCTTTTCAATGCAGTCATGGACGATATCACATAATGTCTGATCTTATTTATCCTGAATTTTTAAAAGATGGCAAATCTGCTGGATCAAAGGAAGCAGGAAAACTAGTAATCACAAAGCTATATGGCCGTGGTACCCCCATTATACGCTACGATGCAGTAAATGATATTGTTGCACCGCTTTATGAAAAATGTGACTGTGGACTAGCTGGCGGACTAATAGAGAAAATTTATGGTCGAGATGATTTATCTTTATATTTTTCTGGTGGGCGGGTACTTCTCCCGTCATCACAAGCAGAGATATATGGAAAAATATTATATGAACTTAAAACAAACAAGATTAGAGAGACGCGTATAACACAGCATAGTTTAACAGAACTAGAGATAAAAATTATTATTGACGAAAAACTTAGGAATGATGGTCCATCTGTTGACGAAATATTTTCTGTAATCAAAAAAGGGTATCGGGAAAAGGTCGGTCCAGAAGTTGACATCTGTATAAAGGAAGTCGATAAGGTGAATGAAAAGGGACCTCGCATTGTTTCAAAGGTAGATGGAAGTAATTTCAAAATAAAAAAATATGTTTAAATCCTTAAATGGACTCGTTTGACAAAAGGTATTTAAAATATCAAAAGATACTTGTTTAACATTTGTTAAGCGGAGGTAAAAAATATGAAAATTGTTCTTTGCACAGATAGTGTATGTAACCCACCGAAATGTCCTGTTGTAGACGTTCGTGAGGATAAAGTAATAATTGGTGAAAAAAACAACACTTGTACACTAACAAAAAAGCAGTTTGACATACTCAGACAAAAAATAAAAAACAATGAAATATAATTAAAAAAATCTTTTCTTAATTCTTTTTTTTCTTAAGTTTTTCTTAATGATGATTTGGGTAGCCAACTCTATTTTGATTATACATATCAAAACTTTCTTGCATTAGTTGAGTTAAAAAATCTATTCTTTCTGAATTAGTATCTAAAAAAGCACCAGATAACGTAGCATAGTAAGGTTTTATGTCACCGCCATGCTCATACTCCAGGGTAACTACAGTAAACATTGGCAAACCCTTTATATGTTCCTTGTCATAAATCTTAAAAGAATCTAGCCACTGCTTAGGAGTACTGCTATCATCTAGATAAACATATATGTAAACAACCGTTGAATTTTCAAAACTAGTGATATTATAGTAAGACTTATCTTTTTGAAACTCCACATTAAAAAACTGTTTTATAACTGGGTACATAACATCGCACGCTGGACAAGCATTTTCACTGTAATGCAAAAATACAGGACCTTTGGTTAAATTCTTCATTACAAAATCAGGGTGTGCTTCCCCATTTGCTGTTTCAAAAGTAAAATTCAAAGATGTTTTTGATCTAAGTTTTATACAACTCAAACAAAGAGTTTCAACAATGCTAGATTGAACACCACTGTAAACATCAGTAAAAGCAAGCATACCAACAAATAAACCAGAGGATACGAGCAATGCACCGATTTTTAACACAAGCATTTTTCTCATTTTAAATCCTCTTGAACTCAATTAGTTTTTTTGAACAAACATTTATACATTTCCCGCAGAGTATGCACTCTGGATCCCTATTCATATTAGGTACATCTATCCCCATAGGACACACCTTGGAGCAAAGATTACATCCGATACATTCTCCTTTGTTTACGGACATGTGCAAGAAACTTATTTTATTAAAAGGGGCTAAAATAGCGCCTACGGGGCAGAAATATCTACACCATCCACGCTCAACAAATAAAATTAAAACAAGGAATATCACAAAAATCACGAAAGCAATCCAAAAAAATGGATTAGGAACAAATTTACCTGGATTAAGAGCCAAGACAGGTATAGTCCCAGTCAAAAACCCAACAGGGCAAACATCAGTAAACATAAATAATAGAAAATAAGACGTTAAGAACACAAGACCAATTAGAACAACGTATTTCGTGTACCTAAAATATTTCTCAATTTTTAACTGACCTATCTTACCAACTATTTTATATCTCCTAAGTT
>JBFYMH010000022.1:0-14432 GCA_041305005.1 Thermoplasmatales archaeon
ATTTTGTAGAAAAAATACGTAAAGAGCTAGACCAAATAGAAAAAAGTAGTACTAGCAAAACTGAAAAGATAGTAGATATAGTTGCTGGAAAGATGTAGTTTATGAAATCTGATATTGAGATTGCTAGGTCTGTGAAGATTCAGAATATTTTTGATGTGGCTAGTAAAGCTGGTTTTAAGGATAACGAAATTATCCCCTTTGGCGATTACAAAGCAAAAATTTCGTTAAACGCTTTAAACAGAGTTAAAAACAACAAGAACGGAAAGTTGATTTTGGTTACAACCATCAATCCTACCCCTGAGGGCGAAGGAAAGACTACTGTTACTATTGGTCTTGCTCAGGCTCTTGCGAAGCTTGGTAAAAAAACTATGCTTGCTATTCGTGAGCCTTCTCTTGGCCCTATAATGGGTACTAAGGGTGGTGCCACTGGTGGTGGTTATTCCCAGGTTCTGCCTATGGAGGATATTAACCTTCATTTCACTGGTGATATGCATGCTATAACTAGTGCGCATAATCTTCTTGCTAGTCTTCTTGATAACCATATTTTTTATGGTGATGCTTTTCATATTGATCATAGGTATATTGTTTGGCCTCGTGTTTTGGATATAAGTGACCGTTCGCTTAGAAAGGTGGTGGTTGGTCTTGGTGGTCCTCAAGATGGTGTTCCTCACGAGGTTGAGTTTGCTATCACACCTGCCTCTGAGATAATGGCTATCCTTTGTTTATCTAAGGATTTAGATGATTTAAAGGAGCGGCTTAGTAGGATCATAGTAGCCTATACTTACAACAACGAGCCTATTACTGCTAAGGATTTGAAGGCCGTCGGTGCGATGGCCATGCTTTTAAAAGATGCAATCAAACCTAATCTTGTTCAGACCATCGAGGGTGTACCTGCTTTGATACATGGTGGTCCTTTTGCGAACATAGCCCATGGTACAAACAGTCTTATTGCTACTTGGATGGGTTTGAAACTCGCTGATTATTTTGTTACAGAAGCTGGTTTTGGTTCCGAGCTAGGTGCAGAGAAATACTTTGACATAGTATGCAGGGTTGGTGGTTTAAAACCAGATGCTGTCGTGATGATTGTTAGCATAAAAGCGCTGAAAAGACATGGGAAAGGAAATGACAGAGCCGCTGTTCGCAGAGGACTGTCTAATCTCGAGAAACACCTTGAAAATATATCATGTTTTGGCGTACCTGTAATTGTTGCTATAAACCATTATACTGGTGACAAAAAAGAGGAAGTAGAAATCATTGAAAAGTTTTGTTCAGAGAAAAACATACCATCTGCGCTTGTTGATGTATGGCGTTATGGTAGTGAGGGTGGTATTGAGCTTGCTGGTAAACTTGTGAGCCTTATTCATAACACACAGTCTAGATTCAAGTTTTTGTATGATGTTAAACTGCCTGTGAAGGATAAGATTCATACTATTGCTGAGAAAATGTATGGTGCTGACAGGGTTGTTTATACTGTTACTGCTGAGCAGGATGTTAAGCTTTGTCAGAAACTTGGGTTGGATACATTGCCCATTTGTATTGCTAAAACACAGTATTCTCTTTCAGATGATTCTTCTTTGCTAGGACGGCCGAAGGGTTTTAAGATAACTGTTCGTGAAATCAAATTCTCTGCCGGTGCAGGTTTTCTTGTTCCCATGACTGGTAAAATCACTACCATGCCGGGTTTGCCTATGACGCCCAGTTCTGAACAAATTGATATTGATAGCAAAGGTAACATAACTGGTTTGTACTAGTATTATTATTTTAGTAAAAATAAGGATACATTGATATATAATATATTATATCCTTTTTTGGGGAAGGTTCATGAGTGTTGACGATCTCAAATCACATATAGATGACATATTAGATGTTCTCAGCGAGGACTCGGAAAAAGGTGTTAGCCGCGAGGAGCTTGAACGGGAGTTTAAAAAATTTTTAGAATATGGTGTGCCCATCGAGCAGGCCAAGCAAACTCTTATCAAAAAGTTTAGTGGCAGCGTAACTGTTTCTTCTCCTCCTGCTACAGAGCGTAAGTTGATTGTCGATGTTAAACCAAACGACTCTAATGTTAGTTTGTTATGTCGTGTCATAACCATCAACCCTAAGGAGATCACAGTTAAGGGTGAGAAGCGTGGTATTTTTTATGGTATCCTGGGTGATGAGAGCGGTACTGCTTCTTTTACGGCTTGGAAGGATTTCGAGATATCCAAGGGAGATGTTATCGAGGTTTCTAATGCTTATTCTCGTGAATGGCGTGAGAGCGTACAAATTAACTTTGGGGATCGTGTGAAAATCAAGAAGACCGAGGAAGACAAACTCCATGATATTGCCTATGAGCCTAAGGAGGCCAAGGTTAAAGATCTCAGAGCAGGCCTTGGTGCAGTTGACATTACCGTTCGTATCCTTGATCTTAATGAGCGTGAAGCAAATGTTGATGGTAACACTAAAAAGGTTTTTTCTGGTGTTATCGGTGATGAGACGGGTAAAGCCCAGTTTACGTCATGGCATGATTTCAAACTAAAGAAAGGTGATGTGGTTAGGATCACTGGCGGTTACATAAAATCTTGGAAGGGCATTCCTCAGCTTAGTTTTGATGATAAAGCAATTGTTAAGAAACTAGATGCCGGTAAGATTTCTGAGGATGAAATTAAAACAAGTAAGATGCCTCTTCACCTTTTGGTTGAGAAGCGTGGTGCTTTGGATGTTGAAGTTGAGGGCACTGTTATTGAGATACGTGAGGGTAGTGGCATTATCAGTCGTTGTCCTGAGTGTAACAGGACTGTGGTAGATAAAGAGTGTAAAGATCACGGTAAGCTATCGAAGGTTAAGATTGATCTAAGGGTTAAACTAGTGGTTGATGATGGCTCTGGTTCTGTGAACTGCATAATTGGAAAGGATATAACTGAGAAGATATTGGATAAAACCTTGGATGAGTTAAAGAAAATGGTTGACAAATCAAAGGATGATAAAGCCTTGGTTGATATGATTAATAAAACCTTTTTTGCTCATAGGATTAGGGTTGGTGGTAATGCTTTGGGTGATGATTTTGGCACCACTGTTATTGCTAAGAATGCTGAGATGGTTGATGTTGACATAAAAGAAAAAGCTGAGAGTTTGTCTCATGATTTGGAGGAGCTACGATGAAGCGTGAGACTGCTTGGAGGATTTTTGCTGGTGAGTACAACGACTCAAATTTTGAGGTGAAGGGTACTGGGGAGAAAACCCCGTCTTATATCATTACTCCTCTTGGTGCTAAGGTTAACAGGTTGTTTATTGTTGGTGTGTTGACCGATGTTGAAAATATCTCTGAGAGCGGTGAATTAATTAGAGCTCATATATCTGATCCGACTGGTGTTTATACGTTGTATTCTGGTCAGTACCAGCAGGATGCAACTGATGCTCTTTCTGCTATTGAGGTGCCTGCTTTTGTAGCGGTTCTAGGTAAGGCAAGGACGTATAAACCTGAGGAGGGTGTTCTTTATGTTTCTATTCGCCCTGAGAAGATCATGGAAGTTAACGCAGAGGCTCGTGACCAGTGGATTCTTGAGACATGCGAGTCTACTAAGGAGCGTATAGAGGCTGTGCTTGAGGCTATGAAGATGAGCCAGTCGAATGCTTATGATCTCAGGAAACTTGGTTACAGCAGGGACCTTTCCGATGGCGTGGTTGCTGCTCTTAAAAACTATGGTAGTGTTGATATTGAAAAATATATTACGCTGATACAGGAGTCGCTTCAGTATCTTAGACCTAGTAGGGAAAAACTGGCTTTTCCTCCTGACGAGGGGGTAAAAGAAGAGAAGAAACCTAAAACTAAAAAAACTAAAGAGGCACAGAAGAAAGTTGAAGAGCCTGTGAAAGAAGATGCTTCTGAGGAAACGGAAAACAAGGTTTTAGAGGTCATAAAAGATATTGAGGGGGAGAATGGTGCTTCCTGGGATGCTATTACTAAGAAATGTGAGAAATCTGGTCTAAGCCGAGATTCCGTTGAAGAGGCACTTAACTCGCTAATGGATAAGGGCTTGATTTACGAGCCTGTTCTTGGGACCATTAAGACAACATAGTAAAAGAGTCTTTTATTTTTTAATTGTATTTTAGAATAAATTTATATATATTGCAAATGTTTTCAGGGAGATAATAGTTGGTTGTTATCATGGATGAGCCCGATAAAAAAACTGATGAGTATCCCTCTTTGTTTGATATTTTTGTTCTTGGCGATAGAGTGAAAAGGGTTCGTAAGGACAAAGATGGTAAAACCAGTGAGTATAGGGGCACAGTACTAGCGATTGATAAAAATAGTATAGAGATTTATTGGGACACACTTGATGGTAAGTTCAGACCAACTGGTATTGATATAACTTTTACTAATTGTTCAGTTGATGAGATATTCAAAGGTAATGATTTATTCACTCCTATAGAAAAAGATTAAGCTTCCCACTGGGTTTTGAGTGGTTTTTTAGTATACAAAAGTCTTTAAGCTTTATAGATATAGGTTAATATTAATAATTTGGAGGTTGCGGGTGTGGTGGGCAGAGAAGCTTTACCTCTTATATTTGCTATAATGATTCCTGTTGTTTTGGTTTCTCTTATTTTATTGTATATCTATGGTTATGATGTAACATTAGTTCTTAGGAGAATTCCACCCATATATTATGTGATTATGACTCCCATAGTTCTCGGTTTTATTGCTGCGGTTATGCATTTGAGGAAAAAGGACTAAAAATAATTTTTATCCTATAGAGATATACAAAAATATATATTTTTGTGGCTTCTTTGATATAACTTCATGAATATATCAAAATTGATTTGTATAAGATATGCTATATTTTATAGATTAATATTATATTTTTAATTATTAATTATAAAAAATTAAATGATAACACTTGTAAAATAAGATATATAAGTACATAAATATAAAAAAACTATTAGAAAACATGTTAGTAGTAGGATTACTTGCAACAGAACAAGAAGCAAACGAAATAATGTACATCGCAAAAATATGTACAGTAGAGGATAGAATACGCTTCATAGTACGAATGCAAAAGGTAAAAGAACTACTAAAAAAGGAAAGACAATAGCAACCTTAAAAAGACGTTTTTTGTTTTAATACCCTGACCATGACTGTTTTAATAATATCATCATCAGAAGATCCCGCCAGTACAAACATGAAAAACATATTGCTAGAAAAAACAACATGGAACGAACACGGCATATTCTACAACACACCAGCGTACCAACACACAAAAATGAAAGATATAATAATAGTAACAATACCGGACAAAAAAATACGACACGAAAACATAGACAAAGAAGTAAAAGAGAAACTAAACATAGAGCCGAAAATAGCAATTTTTCTATCAAGACATAGAAGTAAAATGGGGGAACCAACACTAACAGTACACCCAATAGGAAATTATGGAGCCGCAGAGTTTGGAGGAAAACCAAAAACACTAATCCCATCAGCACCAAGACTCATGACACATCTATTAAGATTAATTAAAAAAAACCTGCAAACAACAAAACTAGAATACCAAGTATGTTACGAAGTAACCCACCATGGGCCATATCTGAAGATACCAACTGTTTTCGCAGAAGTAGGAAGCACAGAAGTACAATGGAAACAAAAAGAACCAGCACAAATAATATCACAATCAATACTAGAACTACTGCAAACATACCACTACGAAGAAGATTTACCAAAAGACATACCAGTACTCTTAGGAATAGGTGGGGGACACTACGCCCCAAGATTCACAGAAATAGCAATGCAAAAAAAAGCAGCATTCGGACATATGATACCAACCTACCACATAGACGCTGGTAACATAAACGATGAGATGCTGAAAAAATCTTTAGAACAAACACCTAATGTAAGCGGCGTTTACATCCATAAAAAATCGCTTAAAAAATCGCAAGCAATTGAGTATAAGAAATGGTTTGAAAACAATGGAATCCCTGTTGTTTCAAGTAAGGAATTAGAAGACATCTAACTTTTCTTCAAAGGGTACTCAGTTTTAAACGCATCAAAAAACACTTTCTCAAAATTAACTATTTTGCCATCTTTAACTTCTATGCCATCGTTTTTTAATCTTCTTATTTTATCCTTAATACCTAGACCAAAACCACCAAGATTCCCATCAGATTTAACAATTTTAAAACAAGGCATCGTATCTGCATCTGGATTTTTATTCATGTATTTGCCAACAGCCCTTGCATATCTTTTATTTCCAAGAGCTTTTGCAACTGCACCATATGTAGAAACACGTCCAGCGGGTATTTGCCTAACAAGATAATAGGTATAATCTAAAAGGTTCATATGAAGAAATAAACTACGCCCCGTAAATAGTTTTCCAGGATATTATAAAAATTGTTATACTCATTCTACTGTTAAATCAACCCAAATATCTCTGAAGCCATCAATCAAGCTATATGGCTTATATTGTATGAGAAGTCTTAAGATTTCTTCCTTATCAATAATAGAGTATCCTCGATCTTCGCCGTAAGCTTGAACAGCAACAATTCCATTTTTCATCAATTTTTTAAGATGATATGAGAGCGTGGAAGGGGCGACATCAATATTTTTAAGAATATTCTTATGCTGCGAATTGGCGTTATTTAAAAGAAAAAGTACTATCTTCAACGGAATCTCTTGCCTTAACAATGCCAGTATCTTCTTATTCTCAGTTCCTACTTCTCCTTTTATATAGTATCTTGTATAACCCAGTTCTCTGACGGCGATAACTACTTGATTTTTTTCTAAATAAATCAAATGGTATTCAGCTAATGATATTCTCATATTGAGAAGTTCTGCGATCCTACTAAGATGTAACCCGGGGTTTTTCGTTACAAGATCATAGATTTTTCTCCTTGTATTAAGTTCAAGAGCATCATCCATAAAACTATCTCTTAAGAGTGGCTATAAACAACAAAACAAGTATTACCAGATCAAATAATCCAGCGTATGGATTAAAAATTATATCTGATATCTGTTTATCGAATAAACCTAAGCTTAACAGTATACCTTTTATAAAAAAAACAAGGAATATCAAGCTTATGGGGAGTAGCTTTGTATTTTTATATTTCCTGTAACTGAACAATGATACGAATAACAAACCTAGTGCGAATATTGTAATGCATGCGTCTATAACTATAGTTGTAATATCCATCCTAATCACCTTCTAGTCATAAATAAAAAATAGGGATTTAATAGTTACCTAGAATCTCCTTCTTATGTAAATAGTGCCTATAAAAACGACTGCTGCAACTGCACACATTGTGATATATAGTAGTACTGCGGTAATTCCACCTAGCGTTTCTATTACTTCTCCGGCTAAGCCCAAAATTGTTATTTCATGTTCGCTGAAGTGCGGAATACTTATCAGTATTTCGATACCATTTGCACCTAACATGATAAGGTACTCTGCATGAAGGCCGTCATTATTTGGATTTAAGACATCAGATATATTGTCTGCCATTTCTATAGATTCGCCGTCGTATTTTACGGTTAAGTCTTGCGTATTGCCAAATAAGTTTTGATCGACTGTTATCGCTATTGTTTTACCTGTGCTGTATTCGTTCCCGCTGACAATTAAGGATAACTCGCCCTCAAATATTTTTACTGGTGAAATATTTACACCATCATAAATTGTGATTTCGTGTTCGTATTCGCTGTTATTTCCTAATTGTATGTTTATTTCTCCAGCAACATTTCCTGATTCGATGGATCTGTCTATTTCCAAGCGGGTTTCACTAATTTCTATGGTAAAATTTACTTCGGTGCCTTGGTTTTCTTTTACTTCAATAAATTTAGCGGACTTGTAAAGCTCGCTTTTTATTGCCTCTATCCTGTACGTTCCAGTCTGCAGGCTGGAAATTGTGAATTTGCCATCTTTATTTGTTAAATAAACAGACATCCTGTTTCTATCCACAATACTAATTCCACCATTGGCTGTAATCTTACTATCTTGATCACTTACAGAGTTTTCATTTGGATAGATGCGTATTGTTATGTTTTTTCCTGGGTATGTCTTATCTTGTGATTTTAGCAAAACTTGGCCGTATGCCCAGCCATATTTTGCAATAGATTCGGAAGCTGAAAAATCAAAAGTACCTAAGCTTTGACCTGTTAGTCCATATTTTAATAAAAATACCCCGGAGCAATTTGTAATGACATCTCCGGTCTTTACAAATCCGGATGTTGGTATGTTGCATGTGTAACTAGCCGAAAGCCCCATTGAGATAACGTCTGCCCATGGTATATCTAATTGATCCACTGCTGTAACGGTTAAGGTATCTTCCGCATGACTCATTAAAATTGTTACGTTTGCCGCTACTTCTGAGGCATCTTGCATGCCTGATGCAGTTGCAGACAGCAATAACGTTAGAATTAATCCTATTATTGTTAGTTTTTTAATCATATATTCACCCTTTTAATTCAAATATTTGATACCCTATTTTGTATTTTAGCATATAAATAGCTTCTTGGAAGATTTTCGAATAAAAAATAAGGCGGTTTTACCGCCCTTTCAATTTGTTAGTTTACTGCTGATTTTGATACGGCTTTGGTTCTACCTGAACTTGCTGTACATCTGCTTGCAACGCCTGGTTGTCTTGAGTATCATCGCCTCCTACATAAGTTAGCCAGAAATTGACATGTATCGGATCTATGTTTGTGCTGCTTACAAATTGTCTTACACTTTTGAGAGGATACCCAGATAGCATTGCAGTTATAGTAATCCACTCACCGCCCTCCTTTGGCGTTATATATAGCGAATAATCCCCATTTGAATTTGTATACGTGTATTTTCCGTTACTTATCGTTATTCTTACATTTTTTAGCGGTTTAAAGTCATAATCTCTTACCTGGCCGTAAATCTTGTGTGTTTGCGGAGAATTAACATTGCGTATGGTAACTGCCGATGTGCCGCCATCGTAACCTCTTAACGGTGCAGAGGCTTCAATTGTGAGAACAGTATCTTTATCCACCCAGGGGGCTTTGAATGACGATGTCATACCGTTGATATCAGTGTATTTAGTTTTGCCATCGAATTTTACTGCAGCCATTGCTACCAGTTGATTGTCTTGGTCTCTTACAATGCCATAAAATTCATCGCCTTCATTTACAGGGTTTGTGCTTGTAGTAACTTCCAAGTGTCTGTTTCTTATCGTAACATAGATTATGCGTTGCTGATAATTCCCATTCAAACTTTTTTCTGCCTTAACGCGATAAACGGTATCTTGATTGACATTGGGTTCCGGCCAATATGCGATGCCATTTGCATCGGTAAAACCTCGCCATTGATAGTTTTGGCTATTACCTGGATAAGTATGAACAGTTGCATCTGGAATTGGGGAACCAAATTGATCCACTATTCGAATATTTATACGGACTGTTTGAAGTGGCATGGGTTCTAGAAAAGAAGAACCATCTAATGGCTCATCGATTGTCAATTTTATATATGGATTCGACACAGATAACATAGATAAATTCAAATTGTCGGAATTGCTTTGATATGCATTTACAAACACTGAACCAGCTCCAAAGATTATAAGAGATGCTACCAGCCCTATTTTTATCGTTTTCAAGTTTTTGTTCATTTTTTTTCACCTTTTCATTTCAATTCTTAGAAAACGTATTTCTTGTTCAACATATTAAAAAATTATTGGAGGGCACTCGAATTTTTGGAAGATTTTCGAATAAAAGTTTATACAACAATTTAAAATCTAAATTTATATGTCAACAAGAGCTAATTATGAACAAAATTAAATTCCTTGGAACCGCTGGTGCACGATTCGTTGTAATGAAACAATTAAGGGCATCAGGTGGGATATGGCTTACACTAGACGACACAAATGTTTTGATTGATCCAGGTCCTGGTTCACTGGTTCGTTGTTTGTCAAGTAAACCAAAACTAAACCCACTTGATCTTGATGGCATTATTCTTACGCATCGTCATATCGACCATTCAAACGATATTAACGTGATGATTGAGGCGATGACAAATGGGGGTTTCAAGAAAAAAGGCGTGGTTTTCGCACCAAATGACGCGCTAGAAGGAGACCCAGTTATTCTGAAATATGTTAGAAACCATGTTGATAAAATCACAGTTTTAAAAGAAAAAGGTAGCTATAAGGTTGGTAACATCTCTTTTTCTACACCAGTCAAACATGTTCATGGAGTTGAATCATATGGTTTGAACATAAATGGTAAAAAACATTCTATTTCGCTTATAACAGATACAAAGTATTTTGATGGAATCGAATCCAACTACAAAGGAGAAGTTCTCATAATAAACGTTGTTTTCCTTGAGGAGCTACCTGCGATAGACCACCTTTCACTAAAGGATGCGGAAAAGATATTATCAATAAATAAACCAAAGCTAGGTATCATCACCCATTTTGGTATGACTATGGTTAAGGCAAAACCTTGGGAGATAGCTGAAAATCTTTCTAAAAAACTTGGTGTCAATGTTATTGCTGCTAGAGATGGCATGGAAATAGATTTAGATGAGCGCCAAAAATAGTTTAAAAAAACATCACTAAAGATTACAGTTTATAATTTAGCTCTCTCAAAATCTATAATTTAATCTCTTTTTCTTCGACAACCCTTGCTTTTCCACCTACTCTCACGAAACCCTTACCAACCTCAACATATACTCTGCCAGGTTTTCCAATTATATCGCCTTGTTCGCATACCAGATTTTTTTCATGTATAATACCATTTTTAACTAGATAACAACAGACAGCACCGTTTGCAGTACCAGTGACAGGATCTTCGTTTATACCGTACATTGGAGCGAAATTTCTAGCATGATAAACTGAGCGTGATTCAATGGTTTCAAAAGTAAAAACGTGAATACTACCAGCACCAATCTTCTTACAAAGTTTTTTAATCTTTACAAAATCAGGTTTCATATGTTTAAGGACATCAAATGATTTCACACAGACCGGGAGTGTAAAAAGACCTGTGGACACAATCTGATTTGGAAGAGAACTATCTACGTCATCTTTTTTAATTTTTAGTGAACCAACCAACTCAGATATATCTAAAGATATATTTTTGTATATAGGCCTACTCTGAGTCATCATAACTCTATCAATCTCATCATCAAAAAACAAAATATGCACGGGAAGAACACCGGCATTAGTCTCCTGGGTAACCCTACAAGTACCATCAAAAAAACCATTCAAAGCCATAGTAAAAAACGTAGCAATAGTAGCATGACCACACAAATCAACCTCAACAGTTGGCGAAAAAAACCTAACCTTATAATCAGCCTTTTTACTTGGAAAAACAAAAGCAGTCTCAGAAACCTTCAAAACCTTTGATACATGCCTCATCTGATCATCAGTTAAATCAGGGGAATCAAAGACAACACCGGCAGGATTACCACCATCCATGGATTCTGCGAAGGCATTTACTCTCTTCACATGAATCTTCATAAAACACTCATCTCCTATGATTCCAATCCTTAGACGAAAAACGATCTTTCTCAATCTTTTTAGCTAGAGCAGTTTCACTATCAGTCAAGCTTCCTTCGACTAACTCAACATCAAATTCTTCCTCAAAACCCTTTTTCATAGAAACAGCAACATCATCAAAAACAACATCTTTGCCAAGAACTTTCTTTATAGAAGTAACCCTCTGTTTAACATCAGATATGAGCTTGTCCCTAATCTTCTCACTAGGCACCATGAGAAGAGAAAACATCCTATCAACATCGACATCCATTAGAACAGTACCATGTTGCAAAACAGTTCTCATCTTCCTAGTCTGCGCGTTACCAGAAATCTTACGACCATCAACAACAATATCGTTAATCGGAGCATAGCTACTATTGATACCTAAAAACCCGAGACCTTTGATTACAGCGCCACATATCCTACCATAACTATCCATAATGTTCTTTGGAACACTTGGATGTGACTCAGGAACCACGATGCTATAAGTCAACTCCGTATCATGAAAAACAGCACCGCCACCAGTGATTCTGCGGACATAGTCAACACCAATTCTTTCACAAAAATCCAGGTCAATCTCCTCATCAAGACTCTGGAAATAACCAATAGAAATAGCAGGGGGATTCCAACCATAAAAGCGCACAGTAGGAGGAACCTTGCCACGGCTGCAATTAATCAATACAGCCTCATCTATAGCCATATTAAGAAAAGCATTATTGAAACCAGTCCTCAACAATCTCCATTTCTCTTTCATGTTTTACACATCAATATACCATGGGTTAAACCCTCAGCATCCAAACCAATAAACTGGATACCATTCTTCTGGATAACAGAGTTTATTTTCCCTAACAACAAATCCTTATCAAGCAAAACACCTTTGAGTTCGTTCTCCAAAAATTCAACAGCCTCCTCAGGATAAGCAAAGAAATCACCTGTTATACTTATCTCATTGATGAAACCAGTTTTTTTGTTATAATCTAAAAAAATCTTCAGAAGCTTACCATTTGGAACCTTGTAGATTGATTTCCCTTCCATTCCTAAACCTCTTTATCAAACAGCTTTTTCAGCGTGATAAGAGCTCCTGACCAGCGGCCCTGATTCAACATGTTTGAAACCTTTATCCAAAGCAATTCTTTTTAGTTCGTTGAACTCATCTGGCATATAATACTTTTTTATCTCAGCATGCTGTCTTGTAGGCTGAAGATACTGCCCTATAGTCAAGAAATCAACATCAGCGTTTCTTAAATCATCCATAGTTTTTAGAATTTTTTCCTTATCTTCGCCGAGACCAACCATGAAACCAGATTTAGTCTTAACACTCTCATCAATTTTTTTTATATTTTCCAATACCTTGAGACTAGTCTTATAATTACCCATAGGTCTTATAACAGGAAACAACTCCTCGACAACTTCTATATTATGATTAACAACGTCTGGCTTAGCATCAATAACGGTCTGTAATGAATCTTTTTTGCCTTTGAAATCAGGTATAAGAACCTCAATCTTGCAATCATTATTCAATTTTTTAATCTCTCTGACAGTCTCAAAGAAAACACTAGCACCACCATCCTTTAAATCATCTCTTGTAACAGAAGTAATAACAGTATATTTTAAACCAAGTTTTTTGACACTCTCAGCAACATCCTTTGGCTCATCAGGGTTCAAAGGCAAAGGCATACCATGTTTAACATTACAATACCTACAATTCCTAGTACAAATATCACCAAGTATCAAAAAAACCGCGGTGCCACAACCAAAACACTCAGCAATATTAGGACACTTGGCCTCCTCACAAATAGTATGAAGCTTAGACTCCCTCAGCATAGACTTTATTCTAGCGAAACTTTCACCGCCCCCGATCCTTACCTTCAACCAGTCAGGATGACGCCTCATAAAATCATACGCCCATTATTACTCGTAATAAATCACGTAAGCCAGGCGAAAAACCTAAGATGATGATACCAATTTTCAACAAATTAACAAGAGTGGTATAATTCTTCATTTCATCTTTATACAACACATCAAACACGTAGATAACTACCATGATCAAAATGAACTTCGTTATAGGAAACAAAGGCCCCCAAATATTTAATAGAGTATTGGATGCAGGATGTTTTTCTGCATAATGCAAACCAAAGTTAAACGGATCCTTGATACTAATATAACTAGTCAAACCATCAACAAGATGGCCCATAAGCATGGTCAAGTTCAAAGGGTTACCATAAACAGAGATCTTATCGTTAGACTTGTATTTACGCGCAAATAGATAAACTAGTCCAACAACTAGACTTGTTATGCCTACGACTATAAAGAAAACATTGAAACTTATACCGGTTGTATCACTCCACCTATAACCAGATAGCCATAGGATTATCAAAAACAAAGCAGGTAGTAAACACATCAACCCGCCCAAAAATAAAACGCCATTAACTGTAATCTTTGGTTTCTTATACTTTTTTTCAAGATAATAACCTAAAAACACGAAAAACAAAGCATAAACAGCTATCTGAAAATAAATCAGTGGGGATATAAACCAATAAACAAAAGGATCGCTAAAATATCCAGTATCCTCGAGGACCCTGCTAACAGGTCCAAATAGGATATAAGGCATCAAAGCTAAAGCAAACTTCCAATCCACTTTTATCTCAAGTTTTTTCAAAAGTTTATAAATAAAATAAAGTGCAATGACAAGTATTATACCATAAGTTACCTCAGATAGTATAGTGTAACCCTCGTTTGCTCTAATGCCATTATACCAAGCGGTTCCACCTGTTGCATCAGCAACCACGGGACCCCAGTAATACTTCCAAATCCAATTATCATAAAAAACAGAGGGAAACAGGATACAACCACCTATAATAACAGCTAAAATAGCAATAAATATCCCTAGATATAGGGTTGTTTTTTTACTCTTATAAAATTCCTTTAGGCTCATTAGTAATAACCTGAAGGGAAAAATAATATATTAATTCACCTAC
>JBFYMH010000023.1:0-5545 GCA_041305005.1 Thermoplasmatales archaeon
AACACTATCAGTTTCCATACCAAGAACATATAGTCCGTTTATCCTGCGACTGTTTGAACGATTCCCGCATGCGTTCCCAATACTGCGATACATACTAACAGCATAAAAAACCAAAAATAAAACCATCTATCTCTTTTTTTCTTTTTTTAAATAGGATGTTTGTTCTATAAAATTTATATAGTTATTAATATATATATTAAATTTGTACGTTGTCGGTACTAATTAAGGGTTATCCAATAAACAAGCAGGCGAAGGAGGATGAAAAGAGATGATGAATAAAATGTTGATAACAGGCTTTTTTACAGCGATCATGCTGATAACATCATTGGTAGCTATTGCAGCACCAAATAATTCTCTCACAGAGCATGAATTAGGCACCCAACCTATAAATGAGAATAGCAACCTAGACAACGTTACTATTACTGGCCGTATCAGGATTTTGACTAAGGTCGAAGGCCCGTTTGGAATAAAAATACCAAAAATAGTACCAGCATCAGATAGTGTAGTTTATGTCCTTAATAAGGAGGGCAGCATGGTTACTTGGGCTCTCGCAGATAATCAGGGCTACTATGAATGCTCCGTCGAACCGATGACATTTTATGAATTAGGAGTTAAAATCATTTATGAAGATGACTGGATTTGTTCGCTACATAGACCAGTTTTTGTGCTATCTGAAGACAAACATGTTTCGTTTATACTTTGGTATTTTTGGAACACCTAGACCTGCAAAGTAATCAAAGAAATCAAAACAACAACTACTAGTTAAAAATAAACCATCTCTCTTTTTTTTTATTTTTTAATGACCAAACAAACGTTTTGTTATAATTGTAGCATAGCTTCCCTTTGGTAGAATAAACGATATGATGATTTTGTAGTTGTTTTTGTTTTCTCGATCATTGACTTCGTCAATTTCTATTTCAGATATTTTAAATTCATCTGGTTTTAGTATAACATCTCTTTCACGTGTTTTAAAAAAATTTCCAGTTTCTTCTTTTATATCCAAATCCTCTAAACTTATTTTTTCTTTTGATAATACACTTTTTATTACTTCTTCTTCAAATTCTGATGAAAACTTTATAGATGGGCTGATAGTTTGAATTGTTCGAGGGATTTTTTTAATTTCAATATCTATTAATTTTTTATAAAAAACTAGAGACCCGATATTATAATTGATATCGTACAATCTTTCTTTTCCTACAATTTTTTTAAGTGTTTCTTTTACGCATTCATTCCATAGATAACTCTGGTAAGCATTTACAAACATTTCTCTAAGGTTTGATGGTATTTTTTTATATGCTGCAAGCCAACTTTTTGTTTTTACATATTCGCTAATAATATCTGCAAAAACCTTGTTTTTTACATTCACGCGTTCTAGATTTTTCCAACTAGTTAATATTTCTCTTTTTTCGTCCTTTGTTTTTTTCCTCTCTTTTTTTGTGTATTTTGTAAGAAATATTTTTACTGCTTTTTCATAATTTTTTTGTATTAGATATTTGGCGATGAACTCATTGTGTATCACGCTTCCAAATCTCTGCGAATCAAAATAGTTTGGAACACCTGTCTCTGGAATTGTTTCCGCTCTGCTATATATTCCAGGTGTATCACCTTTTTGTATGTTTCTCGCAGCTATAATAAATTTATTTCCTTCTAGATCACCTGTTTCTATTCTTTTATTATGATAGCCAACGAACTCTAGTTTTATGTTTCTAATATCTTTGTTTTCAATATGTTGCTCTACCGGAATGGAGATGTATTGTTTTGTTACTCCATGTTTATCCTTCAGTCCAGCAAAACCAATTTTTGGCAGAGGAATTTTTAGTTCTTTTGATATGATTTTAAGTGCATCAAAAGTATCAAGTTCTCTTTTTCCCATTAAAAAAACTTGGTATCTATCTTTGTTTTGCGATATTTTGAAATTAGGAATTTCTTCTACAATGAAATCCTCTGGAAGTTGTTTAAGTTTCATTTTTTACAAAAACAATAAAATATTACAAGCATATAACCCTGTCCATAAGGGGGAGTATATGTATCTCACAAAAGATGAAGAAAAGATTCTCGATGGCGAGCAAGGCGAAGTAATGGAAAGAATGTTTCGCCTGCTTGTTCGCCTTGGCGAAATTTACAAAGCAGATAAAATGATACCGGTTGGCTCTGTACAAGTTGCCGGTGTATCATATAAATCAATTGCTGACCCTGGTACAGAGTTTTTAGAGGATCTCGCTGAAAACGGGGCAAAAGTAAAGGTTCTTACTTTTCTCAACCCGGCTGGGATGGACCTTGAGAACTGGCAGAAACTAGGTTTTCCAAAAGATTTCGCTAAAAAACAGCTTCGCATTATGGATGCTTTCAAAAAAATGGGCATAATAGTAACATCAACATGCACACCATATTTAGCAGGAAATCTACCACGTTTTAGAGAACATATTGCTTGGTCAGAGAGCTCAGCTGTATCTTTTTCCAACTCCGTTATAGGCGCTAGAACAAATAGGGAAGGAGGGCCATCTGCGTTAGCCGCTGCTATCTGTGGTAAAACACCTAACTATGATTTACACTTAGATGAAAATAGACACCCGCATTTTAAAATAAAGGTTGATGCTGAGTTGGAATTCAGCTCAGATTACGGCGCACTAGGATATTTTGTTGGTAAACAAGTAAAAAACAAAATACCATATTTCACAGGTATAAAAGATGCAAACACCGACCAACTGAAAGCTCTTGGCGCTGCAATGGCTGCATCAGGTGCTGTCGCACTTTACCATGCTGAAGGACTAACTCCTGAAGCAAGTCTTGTTAAAAAAGATGGTTTAGAAACAATAAACGTTGGTAAAAAAGAAATCAAAGAGGTATACGAAAAACTAAACTCTGGCAAAGAACCAGATATAGTTATTCTGGGTTGTCCGCATGCCTCGCTTAGAGAAATTTCAACACTTGCGGAAAAACTAAAAGGAAAACGGCTTAAAAAACCATTATGGATTTGTACGTCACGAGTAATGAAAGACGCAGCTGAAAGAATGGGTTTTGTTGAGATAATTGAGAAAGCAGGTGGAAGCGTTGTTGCTGATACATGCATGGTTGTTTCACCGATAGAAGAGATGGGTTACAAGGTTACAGGTGTAGATTCTGGTAAAGCAGCCAACTATCTACCAGGTTTCTGCAAACAAGACGTTGTTTTTGCTGATATAAACAAACTAATAGAGGCGCAAACATGAAAGGAAGAATGATATCGCCAGGAAAAACAAAAGGTGTAGCTATTGTTTCAAAAGAGCCAATAGGTTTCTACGGTAGTTTCGACATAAAAACAGGTAAAATGATAGAAAGGGGGCATCCACTTGAAGGAAAAAACATAAAAGACAAGATTCTAGTTTTTCCATGCGGCAAAGGATCAACAGTGGGATCATACGTTATCTACGGTTTGAAGAAAAACGGCGTAGCACCAGCAGGAATAATAAACAAAGAAACTGAAACCATAGTCGCAACCGGTGTTATACTTGCAGGTATTCCATGTGTTGACCAGATTGATATAGATAAAATAAAAGACGGCGACACAATTTTGTTAGATGCAGACAAGGGCGAAGTAGAAATAATAAAATAATTTTTTAAAGTAGAGCCCTCATACTCCACGAAGTAGCAAGACCATTCAATGTTACTTCTTGGTTGCCATCACTATCAGACCATGTTATTTTACCTGTAACGTTACTCATACCAACCTTCATACCAACGTATGTTGGAAATTTCCAAATCTTGCAATAAGAGTTATCTGTTTTTATATCAAGGTCGAGTCCTATTTTAGCTGATTTTAACAAAACCTGGGTTGCACGAGATTTCGCTGATACACTATACTCAGATGGCATGGTCACAAGTTTTAGGAAAACTTTTTCTTCCGATTTGGTAATCTTAATATCGATATTGTCGAGAGATGTAAGTGTTTCTCCGTCATCGGTTGTTATAAACAAGGTGCTAAACGGGTTAAGCCTAGATGTCCTAGTTGATATAAATTGTGGAGTTGGGTAGTAGTTAGCAAGGTATATGTTCCATCCATTGCTGAAACTCATGTGGAACCAGTCCCATCCACCGATTGATCCTCTTGTCACAATATTTGGTGACCAAGAATGTTCATGAACACCGGTACCTTCTACCTTGTATTCTTTTTCATCAATAGTAATTGTACCATTAACTCTACATCCAAGGAATGCATAGTTTGCTATGTTGCTCCTTGATTTAAGAAAAGCTTTTTCGCCAACAGTCCAAATCGGATCAGATGGCGCAAAATACTCTAAATCCACGACTATATCATGTTCTTTATCAATGTCATTGTCTATTGCTTTCACATGCCAGCTTGGAGCTCTACCTTCGGCCCACGAATCAGCATATTTTACGCTAACACCGGGCGATGTGGCCGTAAGTATCGGCTGAGATAGTATACCAAAACTCCTTTTATTGTTAACAATACCGCCGTATTTTTCCCCATTTGGGCCATTTAATGTAACCACAAGAACATCTGGTTTAAGTGTACCAAATAAATCACTACGAGCCATATGGTTAAAACTGATAGCAACAGACCAACCATCTAGTTCACTATTTTCCCCGCCTAATATGGCACTGAAATACCACCATTCTCTGCTAATACGTATCTTCTGATAATGAGATCCTTCATCATCTGCTGAAACAGCCCTCATATAACCAGGTATCATCGATGTTGGTGGTACAATTGGGGAAGGCTGTATAATCTCTTCTTCACCAGCCCCTGTATCCTTTTTTTCACCGTTAAAAGAAAGATAGTTAGTTCTGTATAGAACTACCGCTGATATGATTATCAGGGCTACCACAATTATTACATCTATCTTCTTCATCTTGGGAGTCATTGTATACCCGCTATAGTATTATTTTTATATAAATGTTTATATTAATGCTTATTAAATGTTTCCTTACAGATGTTACCGGAAATCCCTCCTAGAAAAATAAACAAATGCAGCGGAAAGATATATTAGGCGACATAAAATTACATGTTTTTTAATTTATGTGGAAGGGGATTTTTCCAAAATGACATCAAACAGACAAAACGCTAAACTAATTCTAGAAGACGGATCCATTTTCCAAGGCCATTCATTTGGCGCAAAAAAACCTACTAACGGCGAAGTTGTATTCAACACAGGAATGGTAGGCTACCCGGAAAGCCTAACCGACCCATCTTACCGAGGACAGATACTAACTCTAACATACCCCTTGATAGGCAACTACGGAGTACCAGGCTACGAAAAAGAAGACAACATACTAAAATACTTCGAATCAGACAAAATACAAATCCAAGGCCTAGTAATATCAAACTATTCTGAAAACTACTCACATTGGAACGCAAAAAAATCTCTTTCAGACTGGATGAAAGAACACAAAATACCAGGCATATGTGGTGTTGATACAAGGGAGCTCACAAAAAAAATCAGAAAAAAAGGCACACTGCTTGGGAAAATAGTTTACAACGGCAAAGAAAATATAGGCTTCGAGGACCCAAATAAAAGAAATCTGGTCTCAGAGGTTAGCATAAAAC
>JBFYMH010000024.1:0-3813 GCA_041305005.1 Thermoplasmatales archaeon
GGTTTCATGCCATAGCCAAGTAATATTCCCAGGATGATGATGGGAAAGATCACTCCTAAATTATAGATCGCAAGGTAGAAAGTTCCAAGGGTAAGATCAGTTCTGCCTACCAGCATATCCAAGATGGAAAAATATATAGCTCCCACACAGGGTGCTTTTACAAGGGAGAAAAGTCCTCCTGAAACAAAAGATAAAAGCAGAATATTGCTCTTAGATGTTTTTTCAAGTAGTTCTATCATGGCTTTTGGAGTATGGAAAGTTGATTTAGAGTGTTTCCACAGGTGATAAGCATCGTAAATATGCCAAAAGCCCAGTATGAAGATTATAACAATCATTGATGTTGCTATCGCAGTTTTAAGGGAAGGCAGCATGTATACTGTTCCCATAATGCTCAGGCCTACTATCATGTATGTGCTGAAAATACCGGTGCAAAAGCCCAATATCATTTTTAGTATCTCTTTTCTTTTTCCACTGGATGAAAGTATAAGCGTTGCCAAAAAAGCCATAACTGCAAGGATACAAGGGTTGAATCCTGCAAGCAGACCTGCAATAAATACTAAAAGAGGAGAAAGTTTAGGACTATTATTGATTCCATTCGTTGAACTGGTAATAGGATCGTTTTTTTCTTCTGATGCAGAAAGAATCGCTTTGGTGAGCAGGTTTTTCAGAAGTGTGGTATTTCCCTGATAATCGTTGTACGTGATCACTGCTCTTTTGTCCACCACCACGGCAGGAACTACAGATATGCCATATCCGCGTGCAAGGTCATAGGAAGAAATGATCTCGTGGGAAGTGAGGTTGCTTCCATGAGCATCTGTAACTTCCTCGATCACGGGTAATGCCTGCTGGCACTTCAGACAGCCTTCCTCATAAAAATAGTCAACTGCAATAACAGGTGTAGTATTTTGAGCACAGAGAACTACATGCACAGCTGATATTATTAAAAAAAAGGTTAAAGCAGCCAACAATGCTTGCTTAATGACATGCTGTGGATGCACAGGTGGATGCATTATAAGAGGTCTCCAAGATTTTTTTCGTTGAGATATTAAAGACTTCCCCGGTATCTGTGGAAACATAACCTTCAATCACATAAATGGGTTTTATATCGTTGCATGCACAGGTTCTTTCCATTATTTCTACCTTCCAGACATCTTCTTTTGGTGTTATGAATCTACCATACATGTCAGGTACATTTTCATTGACAATGGTCGTTCTATTGACTCTCCAGTCAGGCATATAATAATTTGTGTTATAGTACGTGGCTGCTTTACTATTATTCATGACTATCTTCTGTGCTTGTGAAGAAGTTATGTTATAATATCCCTTAAGATCATGTGAAAATGATTGTTCAAGTGCAATAATGTTTCCTCCTGCAAGAATAACGAATGCAGCCACAGAAATGATAAAAAACAGTTTTGAATTTTTCATGAACCGTATTTTACATCTATTGTTTAATTAATTTATGCTTAAATATTAATAAATGTACTTATAGTTTAAATCATATACAAATCCATATTATTAGAATATTAGGAATATTTTTCAACAAAGTATATATGCAAATAACATCTTTTACTTTTTAAATGAAATAATATTTAGATTTCACTTGCATAATGGAAGGAGGTAAATGAAGTTATCTACACATAACCTAAAATTAAACAGTATTTTTATGTCCATGATTGTTGTAGTTATGGTTTTAGCTACGCCTGTAATGGCAGAAACGCCGACATCACAAGCTACAATTGAAGAAAAGCAAACTTCTTCTGATTGTCAATTGTGCAAACTTAACACATTAAACGTTAATAAACTAGATGAAAAAACAATTGAAGAAAAAACTAAAATAGCTTTAGATTCAGACAATGTGAAGAAGTTGATTAAAGAAATTGAAGCAAATGGATATGAATTGGATTTGGAAGATACTCGGGGTTTGGGCTTAACTTTAGAAAACGGTAAATATGTGGAAGGAATTGCATTATCATTTAAAGGCACTGATAAATCTATGGTTGCAATTAATGTCGTATTTGAGAATGATATCATTTCAAAGGCAGAGGGATATATTGTGCATGAGACCAAAACAGGTTATCCCACATCTGCAAAAATATTTGTTCCGGAAGGAGATACAATACGTACAGATAGCATGAGCGTTTTTACTCCAGTAAGTGAACAATCTACAAAAAGAATTACTATCAGTAAATGTGCTGCATGTAAAGATCTCTATAATTTGGGATGTGAAATAGGATGTGGTGTGGAAATGGCTCTGTTATGTTCACTAGCAGGAATAACAACCATAGCAGGAGGATTAGTATGTGTAGTTGTAGCAGGCGTTGTATGTCATTACATTGGAGTGTTCGGATGTTCTCATGGAGCAAACTATATCTGTAAGTTAGCAAAATATTGTTGATAGCTCAGATATTATTTATCTCACTTTATTTTTTTGTAACTTGTAATTCTGTTGCATGAGGTGACACAATTATGAATAAAAACAATGTAATCATTGCTTTTTTTATAGTGCCAATTATTATAAATATAATTTTCGGATATTTTGATGATAACATAATATATGGAATAACTATTGGAATTCTAGAAGGTATAATTTTTTCAATATATGCCAAATATGCTATATTGAACAAATAACAAATATATTAAAACAGGAAGCACTGTTTTTTATTTCAATAATCGGAGAACAACAAATACACAGAACATAATAGTAATTTATATCCCGGAGAGATACCTCCGGAGAAAACCAACTACCACATCTAATGACATGCTGTGGATGCGCAGGTGGATGCGTCATATGAGTTCTCTGATACTTTTTTTGTTGAGGTATTAAAGACTTCCCCGGAATTTGTGGAAATATAACCTTCGATTACATAAATAGGCTTTATACCTGCACATGCGCAGGTTCTTTCCATTATTTCGACTTTCCATACATCTTCTTTTGGTATTATAGGTCTGCCGTACATATTAGGTATACTTCCGTTAGCAATGGTAGTTCTGTTTACTCGCCAGTCCTGTACATGGAAATAAGTCCTATAGTAGGTGGATACATTGCTATCGTTCAGCAGGATCCTTTGGGCTTGTGAAGAATTAATATTGTACTTATTCTCCTGCATTAACGGCTGGATATCTACGATAGCTATAATGCTGCCTCCAACAAGCAGAATAATAAATGCTGTCACAGCAATGACGGCAGACAGTTGCGAGCTTTTCATAATTGTACCCTGGTTCTATTCTTTAAGAACTTTTTGTTTAATTATGGGTACATTCATATTTGCACTAGTTATTTAAGTGATGTTAGCACAATACGTGTCCGTAACAGGAGAACTTAAAATGAGCACCGATATTAGTACAGGAAAACACCAGAAGAAACTGAGAGTAGAATTCTATAAGCCGGAAGATTGCAGGCAGGTGTATTCCATAGGTGCCGTGGGGGGCCACAGCCCGTATGATTTTAGAATAGGTTTTTATAATGATAATCCCAATCCGGTAACAGATGAGGATGGAGTACAGGTTATCCAGCGCAGGCTCGAGACCGATGTAATCCTATCTCCTCTTGCAGCTCTTGAGCTGTCCAGGTGGCTAATCCATCATCTGAAAGAATACGAAGCCATGTTCGGTCCCATACCGCGTCCTAACAGGGCTGAAACGAAGTCTGAATCTCCGGTTGACAATAGCAGAGAGAATAGTGAAATACAGGGTTACATCTGAGTTCTTTAAAAAGAGGTAATCGCTATAATTAAATAGGATACAATACACTTTTAACATCCTATGTCCTGCCTTTATGATCGGCAGGTTTATCTTATCAATTAAGAAGTG
>JBFYMH010000025.1:0-2883 GCA_041305005.1 Thermoplasmatales archaeon
GCGTTGTTGATTTTTTGTATGATAACTTTGATGTTTATAGTTGGGTCGGGGTTTACATTTTACGTGATGATGTGCTTTTTCTAGGTCCTTGGCGTGGCGAGCAAGCGACAGAACATACAAGGATACCAATTGGCAAGGGTGTTTGTGGTTCTGCGGCTAAGAGCGGCAAAACTGAGATCGTACCTGATGTCTCTGTTGATAAAAGGTATCTTTCTTGTTTTGTTTCAACAAAATCTGAGATAGTTGTTCCAATAAAAAAGTATGGTTTGGTTGTTGGTGAGATTGATATTGATTCTGATACCAAAAATGCTTTTAGTAAAAAAGATGCTGTTTTTTTAGAGAGGATAGCAAATATCCTCTCAGCTTTTGTATAATAAGTTTTTCAGCACTCAAGATCTTCATCATCACCAAAACGGTTCAGGAAGGGTTCGTTCATCACTGTATGTTGGAATGTTTGTTCTTTGATTTAAGGATATTGTTGTGTTTGTTCTTGTTTTTTTGTAATCTTTCGTATATATAATGTTGCCAATATGAACCCTGTCATTCCTGCAGTTATGTTTGATGCTACTATCCCCCACCAAATACCTTGAATGCCTAGATTTAATGTTACGGAAAACAGCCAGGCGATTGGTGGTATCAATATTATTGTTCTAAATAGTGTTACTACCAGAGAATAGATTCCTTTTCCCATGCCCTGGAATACTGCTGCTGATGCTATTCCTAAGGCGCTTGTTGGGTAAAATATACATATTATTTGGAGAAGTGTTGTGAGATCTGCTGATATTCGCTCTGAACCTTCGCCTTGTGTGAATGCCATTGCTATATACGGTGCCAAAAAGAATGTTGATATCGCAATGGCTAATTCCATTATAAGTCCTATTTTTATAGAATAGATGTTTGCTATCTTTAGTTTTTTATAATCCTTTGCACCATATGCTGCGCCTATTACTGATACAACTGCTGTAGCCATTCCTAAGAGAGGCATGGTTGCGATTGTTACAACCTTCCATCCTGCTGAGAAAACTGCTATGCCATCTATGCCGCCAACGCTGTTTAGTATCAGGTTTATCATTATCATCATTATAGCCATTGATAGTTGCATGACTGATGCGGGTAATCCAACTTGAAGTATGTCTTTAATGATTTTTTTGTCTAAATGAAAACCACGTAGCGTTGTTGTTACATATGTATCTTTTTTAAGGAATAACCAGTAGCATAATAGTATGGCTGGGATGCTCATTGATATGACTGTTGCCCAGGCTGCACCAGGTACTCCCAGTCCGAAAGTGTAAATGAAAATCGGATCAAGTATTACGTTAATTACTCCGCCTAAAACCATTGCAACCATTGCTCTTTTTGCGTCTCCCTCCGCTCTCAGTATCGAGGTTGCCATAAATGAGAAAAATATGAATATGGTGCCAGTTGCCAGTATCTGTGCGTAGGTTACTGCCATTTGTGTTGTTCGTCCTGCACCCATTGCAGCGAAAATTGGTTCAGCAATTGTAAAAAATGGTATCATAAAAAGTATCGAAATTATCAGCATTATTATTATGCTATGGGATGCGACTTTGTCTGCCCCTTGTTTATCTTTTGCTCCGATTTTTCTTGATATTGCAGATCCACCGCCGATGCCCAAGCCTGTTGCTATCGCTGTTGCCATGAATACGAATGGGAAAACGAATTGTACTGCTGCGAGTGCATCTATACCAAGGCCCGATACCCATAGTGTGTCAACGAGGTTGTACGTTGTTTGTACGGTCATTGCTATAATCATTGGTATTGACAGTTTTATGATGGCTTTTTTTGGGTCACCAAGTAATGTTTGTATTCCTTTTGTTTCTTTGTTATCTGATTGGTTATTATTCACGGAAATCTGGAAAGAAAGAGATGTATTTCAATATTGTGCTGTAGATTAATTTAAAAAAATTTTTAGCCCATTATATCCCAGATTGTGCTTTTCCAAAGCTGTCTTAAAACTTTTATGTCAAGGTTAATAACTGTTTTGTTGTCGTCTTTTATAACTAGTTTTTTGTCTTTTGTCTCACCGATTTTCATGTAAGGTGTTTTTTGTTTTTTCAAAATGTTTTCAAAATCTTTTTGTTTATCTTTTTTAACTTCAATAATCCATCGTGTGTTGGTTTCTGAGAATATTTTGAAATCTGTTCTAAGTTCTTTACCAATTTTTGAGACGTCTATATTTGCTCCTATGTCTCCGCCTATTGCCATCTCGGCTATGCTGACAGCCAGTCCTCCTTCGCTTATGTCGTGGCAAGATGCAATGTGTTTTTTATCAATTGCATTTAGTATTCCTTTTATGCAGTTCTTCAAAATTTTTGTGTCTGTTCTTGGTACTTTTCCGCCGTCAACTCCCATGATTTTGTAGTATTCTGATCCGCCCATTTCTTTCTCTGTTTGTTTTCCGACTAGGTATATTGGGTTTCCGGTTTCTTTGAAATCCATTGTTACACTTTTTCTTATGTCTGGTACTATTCCTATCGCCATTATCTGTGGTGTTGGTGGTACAGCTGTTTTTATTGATTCGTTGTAGAAACTAACATTACCTGATGCAAATGGCAGTCCAAGTGCTTTTGCTGTGTCCCCTAGTCCTCTGCATGCTTCGTAGAATTCCCCCATGCGCTCTGGTTTTTCCGGGTTTCCAAAATTTAAACAGTCAAGTAGGCAGTCTGGTTGTGCGCCGACAGATACTAGGTTGCGGCATATCTCATCTATTACTGCGCATGCCCCCCAATATGGGTCTCGTTCCATGAATCGTGGGTTTATATCTGCTGTTACAGCAAGTCCTTTGTATGAATCTTCCAGTGGTTTTATTACAGATGCATCACCGTGTGATTCCATGCTTATTTTTCCCTGTAGTGGTTTTAT
>JBFYMH010000026.1:0-6790 GCA_041305005.1 Thermoplasmatales archaeon
TTAGTTATAACGATGGCTAAAAACATCGGTATGGATCCTTTTCAATTCGGTAAAAAGATAAAAGAAATCCGTCCGGAATTGCCCGTCGTTCTTTTGGCAACAGACAGAGCAGATATAAATCAGTTTCAGGAAGAGAATATTGCTGGTAGTGGTATAGATAAAATCTTCGCGTGGACCGGAGATCCTACACTCTTCCTTACTATCATAAAGTATGTTGAGGACAGTATGAACGTTCGCTATGATACGGTGAATGGAAACGTTCGAGTCTTAATCATGGTGGAGGATTCAATCTATTATTATTCTATGCTTCTCCCTCTTCTTTTAACTGAGGTTGTGCAGCAAACAAGGCGTTCTCTTTCTGATGATCTTAATGAGATGCAGCGACTTCTTCGTAGAAGAGCCAGACCAAAAATATTGTTAGCAGAGACATATGAAGAAGCAAATTATTATTACAAAAAATACAAAGATTATGTTTTAGGTGTGCTTAGCGATGTTTCATTCAAACAAAACGGGCAGGTAAATCCAATAGCAGGACATGAGTTTCTGCGTATGATCCGAAGCAACTTACCTCATTTGCCATTGCTTATGCAGTCATCGGAAACTAAAAATCAGGTGAAAGCCGATGAGTTGGATGCATATTTTTTGAATAAAAATTCGCCAACACTCGTTCAAGACTTTCAACATTTTCTATTGAACCACCTTGGTTTTGGAGACTTCGTATTTCTTCTACCTAAGGAAGAAAAACAACCTAAAAAGAAAACCCAGGACATGGAATCTGAAGAAATTCATGTTCAAACAACGGAAATTGCACGCGCATCAAACATGAAGGAATTTGAAGAGTTATTACAAAAAGTCCCACTTGAATCTATCTTATTCCATTCTCAGAGAAATCATTTTTCAAACTGGCTTATGGCAAGATGTGAATTCGTTCTGGCCAGCGAGTTACGACCAAAAAAAGTATCTGATTTTTCTGACCTAAATGCTATCAGAGAATACCTGATCAAAGTATTCAATAATACTCGTAGAAATAAACAACGTGGCATTATTACTGAATTTGCTGGACAAAAATTTGAATTCGATTCTTCTTTCACTCGTCTTAGAGGCGATTCGCTTGGTGGAAAGGGACGAGGACTTGCTTTTATGCGAGCGCTCTTGACAAGATATAAAATTGATGAAAAATACAAAAATGCAATAGTAAAAGTGCCAAACTCAATTGTGATAGGTACACTTGAATTTGATCGGTTTATTAAAGATAATAATCTCTATAGACTCTTTAAGGATGAAGAGCTTTCGGACGAAGAAATCGCAAAAGAATTTCTAAAATGTGAAATATGTGATGAATTGAAACAAAACCTCTCAGTTATATTACAACATTTTAAAACACCCCTCGCTATAAGATCATCCAGTCTTCTTGAGGATTATCAAAATCATCCTTTCGCAGGTATGTACGATACTTTCATATTACCAAATAATCACAATGACGACAATATAAGATTACAACAACTATGCCATGCTATAAAACTCATTTACGCATCGGTGTTTTTCAAAGAACCAAGAGCATACTCTGAATCTCTATCCTTAAAAATCGAAGAGGAAAAAATGGCTATTGTAATCCAAGAACTAGTAGGACAAGAACACAACGGTAAATTTTATCCAACTTTATCAGGTATAGCAAAATCTTATAATTTCTACCCTATTTCCCATCAGACTGCTGAGGACGGAATAGCAAATATAGCTGTTGGTTTTGGTAAAACCGTTGTGGGTGGAGAAAAAGTTTTCAGATTTTCACCGCGCTACCCGGATCTCAATCCAGATTTTTCTACACCCGAGTCTGCCCTTGAAAATTCACAGCGTGACCTATATGTTTTAGACACATCAAACAAATACGTAGATTTTAACGAGCCGCAAATCAATACATGTAAAAAACTGAAAATCAGCGATATAATAAAGGACGGTTCACTCGATCTTGTAGCTAGTACATATGATAGAAATGATGGAATGATTAGAGATGGTTTGTCAGATGGCGGTTATCCCCTAATTACTTTTGCCGGTATTTTGAAATACGATGCGTTCCCGCTTGCTCCGATTCTTCAAGATATTTTAACTGTTGGTCAAAAAGGAATGGGGTGTCCGGTCGAATTCGAGTTCGCAGTGAATATTGATCCCGAGAATAAAACACCGCCAACGTTTGCTATCTTGCAGATACGCCCATTTGTTATATCTCAAGAAAAATATGACATTGGATGGGACAAAATAAAACAAGACCAGATATTCATCCGTTCTGATAAAGCATTGGGAAACGGTTTGATAGACAGCATACGTGACATCGTTTACATACCTTCTGAGGGTTTTGATTCATCAAAAACAGTTGAGATGGCAGAAGAAATCGGAGTAATAAACAAAAAATTAGTCTCCTCTTCAGCTCCTTATTTATTGATTGGACCTGGTCGTTGGGGCACTCAGGATAGATGGCTTGGTGTACCTGTTCGCTGGGGGCAAATTTCTGGTGCGAGAGTTATAGTTGAAACGGCATTGGAAAATTTTAACATTAAGCCATCACAGGGAACACATTTCTTTCAGAATATGATCAGCAGAGGAATAGGCTACGTAGACATACCATTGCATTCTAAGGATTGTTCTGTTGATTGGTCATGGTTGGAAAAACAAACTTTGAAAGAAAAATTGAAGTTCGTTAATCACATCCATCTATCTTCTCCTTTAATTGTTAAACTTGATGGTAGATTGGGTCATGCTGTTATAATTAAACCTGAAAAGCAAAAAGCCAAATAAAGCGTAACTCCCTTTTTCGTAAAATATATTAATTAACCATATGGATACATGTTCCCTCGGAAAACGTGTTTGCATGTACGAAATACTGGAAAAAAAGATATTATCGGAAACTGTTAAACTAATGAAAATAAAAGCCCCATTGGTTGCAAAAAAAGCTCAGCCTGGACAATTTATTATTTTGCGTATCGACGAAAAAGGCGAACGCATACCATTAACTATTGCTGATTTCGATAGGAAAAATGGAACTATTACGATCATATTTTTAGAAGTTGGTAAAACAACAAAACAGCTTGGCAAACTAAATGTTGGTGATTCTTTAGAGAACTTTGTAGGGCCACTTGGCATGCCTTCTGAAGTAAAAAAATATGGTACTGTTGTTTGTGTTGGGGGTGGAGTAGGAATAGCACCACTTTATCCAATTGTGAAAGCATTAAAAGAAACCGGAAATTATGTGATTTCTATTCTTGGTGCAAAAACTGAAAATCTTCTTCTTTTAGAAAAAGAAATATCTTCATTCAGTGATGAATTTTATATCGCAACTGATGACGGATCAAAAGGTCAAAAGGGTTTTGTCAGCGACGTTTTGCAACAAGTAATCAACAAACACAAGGTTGATATGGTAATGGCTATCGGTCCGATTATTATGATGAAGGTTGTATCTACCCTCACAAAAAAATATAATATTAAAACCCTGGTGAGTTTGAATCCGATTATGGTCGATGGAACAGGTATGTGCGGTGGATGCCGAGTCTCAGTTGATGGAAAAACAAAGTTTGCGTGTGTTGATGGTCCTGAATTTGATGGTCATAAAGTGGATTATGAAAATTTGATGCTTCGTAACCGTCGTTTCATTCATGCGGAAGGAGATGCATGTAAACTGGCGGGTGTACAATGAGCGTTCGAAAAACAAAACACGAAATGCCTCAACAGAGACCAGAAGAGCGAATTAAAAACTTCAAAGAAGTCCCCTATGGATATAGCAAAGAGATAGCAATTGAAGAAGCAAAAAGATGCCTTCAATGTAAAAACAGGCCCTGTGTAAGCGGATGTCCTGTTGAAATCGACATACCTGATTTTATAAAACAAATAGCTGAGGGGAATATCGATAAGGCCGTTGAGGTTTTAAAAACAAAAACCAATCTTCCAGCAGTTTGCGGTCGAGTATGTCCATATGAAAGTCAATGTGAAGGACAATGCACTCTTTTGAAAATTGGGGAGCCAGTCGCTATCGGTCGTCTCGAGAGATTTTTAGCGGATTACGAGCATAATAAAGGAGTAAAAATCCCAAAAATAGCAAAAGCAACAGGTAAAAAAGTAGCTGTAGTTGGTGCTGGTCCTGCGGGCCTTACTTGTGCCGGAGATCTTGCAAAGATTGGTTACAAGGTAACAGTTTTTGAAGCACTTCATGCCCCCGGCGGCGTATTGATGTACGGTATTCCTGAGTTTCGTCTACCCAAAAAAATCGTTGAGGAAGAAGTTGATTATATCAAAAAACTTGGCGTCGAGATAAAATATGATGTTGTCGTAGGTAAAACAATTGATGTTGATGAACTAATGAAAGAGTACGATGCTGTTTTTATTGGGACTGGTGCAGGTTTGCCTAATTGGCTTAACATTCCAGGTGAAAACCTTGATGGAGTTTATTCTGCGAATGAGTTTCTTACACGAGTTAATATGATGAAGGCTTATCAGTTCCCAGATTTTGATACGCCTGTTAAAATCGGTAAAGTTGTTGCAACTTTTGGTGCCGGTAATGTGGCGATGGATTGCGCTAGAACCTCTTTGCGTTTAGGTGCTGAAAAATCTTATATTTTATATCGTAGAACCGAAGCGGAGATGCCAGCTCGTATAGAGGAAATTCATCACGCAAAAGAAGAAGGGGTGATTTTTAAACTATTGACAAACCCTATTCGTTTCTATGGAGATAAGGACGGTCATCTAACTGAGGTTGAATTCATTAAAATGCAGCTTGGTGAACCTGATGAATCTGGTCGTAGACGGCCTGTACCAATTCCCAGCTCTGAAGAGAAGCTGAAGATTGATACCGCGCTCGTTGCGATTGGGCAGAGCCCGAATCCACTGATACCTCATACTGTTAAAGGTTTGCAGGTTGGAAAGCATGGCAATATAGTTGCTGATGACGATGGGAGAACTTCTGTTCCTGGTTTGTTTGCTGGTGGTGACATAGCAACAGGTGCAGCAACCGTTATTCTTGCAATGGGCGCTGGTAAAAGAGCTGCACGCGCAATAGATCAGTACATTAAATCGAAAAAATAGATTTTTTAATAACTATTATTCATATCTTACAGCTTCAATAGGACTCATTTTAGCAGCTTTTCTAGCCGGATAAAGACTTGATAAAACTCCTACTAGCATCGCAACAGTTATTGCTATTATAATTGTTGAAACGTTAATAATTGGTACCAATGGAACGCCCTGCATAAAACCCCCGGACATGTTCCCAAATCCTTGAGCACCAATAAAACCAAGTATTACGCCAATAAGTCCACCAAAGATACTGATCAAGATTCCTTCCATTATAAAAATAGCCATCACATCTATGTTTCTTGCACCAATTGCTTTCATAATACCAATTTCATGAGTTCTTTCCATAACTGATGTTAGCATTGTATTCATTATCCCAATTGATGCAACAACAAGAGATATTCCAGCTATAGCAATTAAGACAATTTGTATTATTGTCAAAACTTCTTGGATACTTTTTAAAAGCGATGACATTGTAATGGCATTTGCAAAATCCTCGTTTCCGTGGTTTTCATTAATCAATGTTTCAATTTCAGTAGCTATGCCTTCAACTTCATTTACATCTGATACTTTTATTATTATGCCACTAACATCTTCTTGACCGGTTATTTTTTTAAAATCTCTTGCAGTCACATGGATGTTGTTATCAGTCTGTGTAGACATTCCTGATCCTTCTTTTTTATAGATTCCATTAACATAGAAATTTTTTCCATTTATCTCAATTTTACTGCCGGTCTTTATCTCATTATCAAAATATTCATATGCAATATTATAACCAATTATGCATTTATTCTGGTCACCCTCTTGCATAAATTCTCCTGATTCTAAGCCAAGAAAATCGATGCCAAAAATCTCGGCCATTCTATCAGGATCAACTCCGAGCAGGGAAGATTGTTTTAACTCACCGTTATGCTTAATTATGCATCTGCCAAATAAAACTGGATTGACACTTTCTAAACCATTAATCCGCTCTAAAGAATCTAAGTCTCTTTCTGTAAAATAACCACCAGCTCCATCAGAAAATCCGCCACCCATCGGACTCGCAGATATTTCACCCGTTGTTACAATTATCGTGTCAGATAGCGAGGACAGTTCTCCAACAACTGCTTGCTGCATCCCTTCAACTAGTCCCATTAAAGAAACAATAGCCATAATTCCAATTGCTATGCCTAGTAATGTTAAAATAACCCTGGATTTACGCTCTTTTATATTTTTAATTGCGATAGTTAGATTATCCCCTGCCATGTCCGCTTACAACTCCATCGCGAATTTGAATAACCCATTTTGCTCTCTTTGCAACATTTGAGTCATGAGTTACAATGATTACAGTCTCGCCCTTTTTATTTATCTCTTCAAGTATTGTCATAATTTTGCTTCCGCTTCTAGAATCAACGTTACCGGTTGGCTCGTCAGCAAGAATAATTGAAGGATTATTAGCAAGAGATCTAGCTATTGCTACACGCTGTTGTTCTCCACCACTAAGTTCAGATGGCTTATGGTCTATTCTATGTGAAAGATCGACCATCTCAAGCAATATTTTTGCTCTTTTAGCTTGCTCTTTTATTCCCACACGCGCAAAACTCATTGCTAGTTCTACATTCTCGAGAGCTGTTAAAGTTGGAATAAGATTATATTTTTGAAAAATAAAACCGATTTTTTCCCTTCTAATTCTAGCAAGTTGATTATCAGTTTGATTCAAAACATCTAATCCATCTATGAGTAGTTTACCTGAAGT
>JBFYMH010000027.1:0-11610 GCA_041305005.1 Thermoplasmatales archaeon
CAGGATATATACTTAGAGAGCATTTAGCAAATTTAGAGAATAATGAGGATGGAACCGCCAGATCTACCATTTACGGGTTAAGAAAAGTAGAATCGATGCTTGTTGACGAATTTGGTAAAGAAAATGTGGTCGTCTCTCACTACGATAATTTGGATAAATTCCTTGGTAAAAAAACAAAGATAGTCGGCATCTCATCAATGGATCCAATGGGTCTTGCCTATGTTTCTACAACGTATAATTCTCTCATTGGTTTTGGTGGAGAGGCGCTGAATGCCTTTGAGTTCAAAAAATTAGTTGCTCATCCAGCTATACAGAAATATAAACCAAAGGTTATAGTTGGTGGTGCTGGTTCATGGCAAATAAGCGAAGCAGGCGCACAAGAGAGTTTAGGAATTGATGTACTTTTCCAAGGGGAGGGCGAAGCAGATCTTGTTAACATTTTTAGAAAAATGATGAGGGGAGAAAAAGTCCCTTCTTATTTTGAGGCAAAAAAACCTGATCGAGAGAATGTGCCTTTGATAAAACATGCTGCATCATATGGTATGGTGGAGATAACTAGAGGTTGTGGGCGTGGTTGTCAGTTTTGTAGCCCGACAAATCGAACTAAGTATTCTTTCCCACTCGACCACATAATGAAAGAGGTTGAAACCAACATAAAAGAGGGAACAAAATCTATCTTTACTGTAACTGAGGATATCTTTCTTTACAAGTCAAAACCAGGTTTTATTCCCAATAGGGAAGAGATAGTTAAGCTTTACAAAACAATCGCTTCTTATCCTGGTGTAGAGTATATTTTGCTTTCGCATGCATCGCTTGCACCAGCGATATACGACCGGAAACTTATGGAGGAACTGTCGCCGATTTTACTTGAAAAAACCAAATGGAACCCAAAGACAAGTGCGACATACAAAAAACCGTTTGTATCAGTTGAGGTTGGGATAGAAACCGGTAGTGTTCGCCTCATGCAGAAATACATGAAAGGAAAGGCACTCCCTTACAGTGTAGACAAATGGCCTGAACTCGTAGTACAAGGCGTTGGAACTATGAATGACTATGATTGGTGGCCGCTGTGTACAATCATGACAGGACAGCCAGATGAGACCGAAGATGATGTCATAGCTACTTTGAATCTTATTGATGATCTTAGGGATCATAATGCCAAGATGTTTTACACACCTGTTTTGTTTATACCGTTGAAAGAGGCGGTTTTAGGAAACCATAGAAGAACTAAGCTTAAGAACCTCACAGAGTTGCAATGGGAGATACTGGCTAGATGTTGGAGGAACAACATTGATTTCTGGGCGCCAGATATGCAGAAGATTATTGGGCCTGGTTTCTTCTTTACTCATTGGTTATACGCCAGATGGAAACATGGTAAAAAGGCAACCGCACCTATGATGCATCTAGCAGGCTTTCCAGTCGCTGGTAAAATCGATAGAAAATGCAACCCAGAATATTGCCAACAAAACAGTAGTTTTAAAGAGATTTTTGAGCAAATAAAAGAAAGGTTTTAAGCTAAGCAAATAAACCAGTGATTCTATCAGTTTTTTAGAAAAGCCTTGTATGCCAGATAAGCTGAGTAAACGTCTGCTTTGCTTGTAACCTCATATGGTGAATGCATAGACAAAACTGGTGGACCGAGATCAATTACTTCCATGCCAAGTCTCGAGAAGTATTTTGCGACTGTGCCACCGCCGCCTTTGTCAACCTTGCCGAGCTCACCTGTCTGCCAAGGTATTTTTTCTCTATTCAGTAAGGATCGTATTTCTGCAACGTATTCTGCTGATGCATCATGAGCCGAGTATTTGCCGCCGTGGCCAGTGTATTTTGACATTACTACACCGTTGCCAAGTGATGATGCGTTTTTAAGTTCAAAGACTTCCGTGTAGTTTGGTGTAACAGCTGAGTTTACATCAGCTGAGATGACTTTGGATTTTAACATGACGCTGTCGACATCAACGTTTGGGTCCATTTGTCTTATAATCGATCGGATGAATGTTGCTACTTGTGCTGTTGCATTACCTTCGCTACCTATCTCTTCTTTGTCAACAAATATTGAAAGTGCTGTGTGCTCAGGGTTTTCTAAAGTAAGTATCGCTTTTAATGATGCGAAGGCACTTGCTCTGTCATCTTGTCCATATGAGCCGACCATGGATTTATCAAACCCTATATCTCTTGCTTTGTATGCGGGGACTGCCTCTATTTCTGCTGAGACGAAATCCTCTTCATCCATACCATAATCATTATGCAATTTTTCTAGAATCGCTGTTTTAATTTTTTCTTCAAACTCACCTGTGGCTGGTATGCTACCTACAACAATATCGAGTGTCTCGCCTTTTATTGCCTCATCCATCTTTTTTTCATCTTGTACTTCCTGCGATAGATGCGGCAGTATGTCTGGTACAGAGAAAACTGGGTCTTTTTCATCCTCGCCAAGAGTAAAAAATTGTTTTTGTCCATCTCTTTTTATAACAACACCGTGCAGGGCGAGTGGTATTGTCAACCACTGGAAATTTTTAATTCCGCCGTAATAGTGTGTTTCAAACAAGGCAAGGTTGCTATCAGAATCCTCATACAACGGAACCTGTTTTAGATCAAGTCGTGGTGAGTCGATATGCGATATAACTATGCGTAGACCTTCACTTACCGGTTTTTTACCTGGAACGACAACGGCTGCTTCTGATTCTCTGTTCAAAAGTATTTTTTTGTTGAATTTTGTAGCGTTTTCTTTTATTTTTTGTATGGTTTCTCTCTCTGTTTTTGATGAGTTTAAGAATTTTTTGTATTCATCGGCAAAATCAAACGCTTCTTTTATCTGATCTTTAGATAATAAATCCCATGCTGGTTTCTTTTTGTATGCATATTTGCTCTCTTCCTCAACCATACAATTGCTCTCCCTTCATTGAGTCATATGTAACCTAAATAAAAAGGTAACTAAAAAGAGAAGAGAGCGGGGTGTAAAATTTATCTTCTTATTATTAGAACTACGATTATAACACCGATTATAACTATTATTGCTATTATCGCAGCGAAAAGAAGAATAGCGGAATTTGAATCTTCTTGGTTGTTGCCATTGTTATTGCCACCATTACTGGTTCCATCTTCTGATATAGTAATGGTAGTAGATGCATATCCTTGTTTATCGTCTGAATCAATTACTGATAAGCTAACTTCGTATGTTCCTGCTTCGTTGTATGTATGAGTTGGGCTTTCGGCGGTCGAATCTGTTTCCAAATCTCCATCGAAATCCCATTCGTATTCATATGAATCTTCGCCGGAAACAGTTGCGGAAAATTCGATATTTTGTCCAACTTTTCCCGTGGATGGTGCAGTGATTTCTACGTCTAATTCTCCAGGTATATCATAAAAAAAATCAGTATAATATTCTGTAGAAGAAACAGAATCGGTGGTTTCTATATAGATGCCTGTGTATGTCTCACTACTACTATTAAAATCAAAGACGAACGTAATAGTTGATCCAGAATATTCAAAATCTATGCTTCCCGGTGCCTCTAAATCTATGAATAATTCACAGTTTGTATTTACATAGAATATGCTGTATTCATGATCAGTAGTGGAAAGTGATAAAATATAAGAAACATAGTTTTCGGAATCCGTATCATTGATATCGCCTCTGTTTTGAATATCTCCTTCCACTTCTAATGTTAAAGTCACTTCCTTATTTTCTCGTACATAGTTGATTTTGACTATATCGATGTTTGGTTTTGTAGTAATATTCTCTCCATCAATATCTAAGACGTCGTTAGGGTCATCTGTAAATGATTTTTCTTCATCTGCTGCATGAACTGAAAATGTCGAAGTAAGCAAAAGGCAAGTCAATATTAATCCAATAATTACTATTTTTTTTATCATTTTATCACATCTTTTCTCCAAATTTTTCAACTCCTTATAGAAATTGTGGTTTATAATATTTACACAAAAAAAGATTTTGTTAATAATATATTTAAATCTAGGTTTTTTGGTAAAGGACCATTATCTAATTTTTAGATTTTATTTTAATTTCTTCCTAATGTTTTGTACCATCACTGTGAAATCTTCCAGCGTGGTTTCGATTGTATTGAGTGTTTTGTGTACTTTATCTGTGACTACTGCCCCCTGAGGTGATGGTTTTATTACTCCATCGTTTTCTAATGTTCTTAACGAGTATCTAATCATATGTTGTGGTTGTCCTGTCATTTGTGAAAGGCGTATTATGCCTATTGGGCCGTGATCTTTAACTGTTTTTAAAATATCCAGATGTCTGCTTAGTAGGCCTAGCTCTTTTTCTGCTACGCCAGTTATGCCTGATCTTCCTTTTGTTTTTTCTTCCATAACACACCTCCTGAGTTAATTGTTAACATATGTAACGCGCTACTTCTATATAAAATCATTGATTGAAAATATCAACCACGCTTATAAAAGAAAAAATATAAGATAGAGAATATACATTCAGTAACTCATGGCAGCCATAGGATTTGCATTACTATCTATAAGCCCTTTACACGAGAAAGATGTGTATGAATCTCTCACGAGAATGTCTGAGATAATTGAGGTTCATCCGCTTTTTGGCGAATACGACATCCTGATAAAAATATCTTGTAACGATATTGATGAGATAGGCAGTGTAGTAATAAAAAAGATTAGATCTTTACAGGGCGTAGTTGATACAAAAACGCTTATCGGAACTAAGAGTTTGTCAGGATAAAGTTTATTTTTTCCTCTGTTGACGGGCGAGGTATCTGATTCTTTCTCCGACCATTACCATTTCTGCTATGAATCTTATTTCGTAGCTTTCTTCTTCGCTTGATACTTGCCCTACAATCAACATTTTTTACCACACTTCCATTTCAGTTCATTTCATGTTAATTGTTAACACTTACCAATATTATATGTGTCTTTCCCAATATAAATATATTTCTATTTTTTTAAAAAAAACTACATAAAAATAAGATGCCGAAATACACAGATAAATTTATGTACAAAAACAATTTATTATAAACAGCTTTAAAGGGGAAAAATATGAAAAAAACAATAATTCTACTAACCATACTAATTCTATTGGCGACAGTTACAATAAACCAAAAAGCCTATTGCAAACAAACAGAAACAACAGATAATAATATACCCACAAATGAAGAAATTATATACATAGACGACAACAACACAGCGGGGCCATGGGACGGAACAATAGAACACCCATACCAACATATAAACGACGGCGTCTTCAATTCAGCAGAAGGAGATACAATATATGTTTTTAGTGGAACCTACTACGAAAACGTAGTTATCAACAAAACAATTAAACTGATTGGAGAGGACAAGAACCTTGCAATAATAGATGGCATGTATGGGAAGTATGTTCTAAAGATAATAAAATATAATGTGACTGTTAAGAATTTTACAATCAAGAACTCGGGTGGTTACAAGGCAGATTCTGCAATAAAAATTGTTTCTGGAAATAATACTATAGCAAATTGCAACATCTATAGAGCAAGAACAGGCATACATCTAAACAACTCAAAAGAAAATAAAATAATGAATTGTTTTTTTAACACAAACGGCGAAGGAATATACTTAATAAATTCATCAGAAAACACGATAATGTATTGTCAATTTTGCCATAACAGCATAGGTGTTAATATTCAAAGTTCTCAGAAAAACAAGATATACGATTCCTATGCGCATACAAATGGCATTGGGGTGTTCTTAGAGGCATCTTCTGAGATAGAAATAATGGGTTGTTCTATAAGCGATAACAACGACAACCAGGGCGGCATATTCTTATTTGAATGTAGTTTTATAAATATAACTAACTGCAACATTAACCACAATGGCGTGGGAGTAAAAATAGGAAGCTCGGAAAATGTATCTGTAAACAAATGCGACATAGCATTTATAACACATTACGCTTTTAAAATAGAGGACAGTTCAAAAAATATTCTCATAGAAAATAGCGAAATTAAAAATAGTTTTCGCTACGGGGTACATGTTACAAACAGCCAAATAAAAGCAAGAAACAACAACGTATATGGAAATAGTATTTACGGACTGCACGCTAAAAAATCTGTTTGTGACGCGAGGAATAATTGGTGGGGTTTTTTCACAGGACCAGCTTACACCGGACTAGGTAAATCAGATAGAATGACAAGAGAGTTTGGAAAGGTTTTTTATGTACCATGGATGCTCAAAAAAATAATAGGAGTAGGTTGTAGTTGGGAGACAAATAGTATATTTGAGAAACTAGAACAGCCAGATGATGCACACGAAACAATAGTAAACCAGGGTGGTGACATGGATTCTGATGGTTGTACTGATTTCTGGGAGGAGAAATGGGGATACAACCCGGGTGTTTGGAATGACCACCTACTTCTAGACCCCGATGGAGATTCTTTGAATAACGTTGAAGAATGTTATACGGATCAATGGGGCTCAAATCCTTTCTATAAAGACATTTTCTTAGAGATAGACTGGATTAAAACAATGGATTCTTCAACAAACAAACCACCAGCCGATCAACTGAATCTAATGATATCTGCTTTTAAGAATCATGACATAAATCTTCATATCGACGTTGGAAATCTAGGCGGTGGAGAAGAAATAATTTATAAATCCAATTTTTCGTATTCAGATCTTAAAGACTTATACTGGGAGTATTTCTTGCATAATAATCTAGACAACCCCCGAAAAGGTGTATTTCGTTATGATTTAATTTGTGATTATGGTGCTGGTCCGGGGTTTGCATTTATTGGATGGGATTGCCTTGATTCTTTTCAGATAGCTGCCAAAGCTTTAGAAGAAGGCGCCCCAAAATATAGTAGAGGAAGACTAGTAGTAACTGGTTCTATGCATGAAATGGGTCACACTCTCGGTCTTTTTGTAGATGATTTTGCAGGTATTGATAACTTAGCAACTAATAAATTTAAAAATAAAGAACTCTGGTTGTATATGAACTATAAAAGCTGCATGAGTTATAGCTATACATGGAGTATAATGGATTATTCAGATGGAACCCATTTGGGAAGAGATTTTAATGATTGGGGTAACCTTGATTTTAGTTTCTTCAAAAACACGCATTTTGAGTGGCCCAAGAGTTCTATTTAGTCTTCTTTCCACTTTGTAAGCAGAACACCAGCAATGAAAAATATAAGAGCAAACACAATAACAATTCCTGTATAGAACATTGACTTATCAAAGTCCATATTAATCATAGAATTACGCAAACCCTCATTCACATAGTATAGGGGAAGTATACGAGAAAAATCCTGAAGGAACTGAGGCATCTGCTCCAACGGGAAGAATGTACCAGCTAGAAACATCATAGGAAAACTAATCGCACCAGCAGCAGTATCTGCTGTTTCTTCTTCTTTAACAAACCGCCCGATAATCATACCCAAACCTGAAAACAGGAAACTGTTTGCGACAATGATAGCAATCATCCAAATATTGATGTTAATTACTATACCCCAAACCAGCATTCCAACCAAGATTGCTATAGCTGTAGAAAAGAACGAGAGGAATAGCATGAACAGCATTTTAGCCAGTATCCATTCCGTTCTTGTTATGGGTGTAGTCTGAAGTTTCCTTAGAATACCATCCTTCCGAAACTTTGTGTTACGCTCAATACTGCCATAGATACAAAGCTGCATTATGGTAAACCCTATCATCCCTGGTATGAAGAAATCGATGTACTTGAACTTCTTAGTAATAGTACTAACCTGACTCATACCAATAACATGCCGGCCGCCACTGAAACCAAGGTTCAACTCCTGTAAACTGCTACCAACTATACTACGCACAACTGATGTTGCACCTTGATCAGATGGATCATAATAAAATGAGAGATTAATTGACGCATTAGAATCATAGAACGACTGATTGACCTTAGCACCAAAACCTTCAGGTATCACCAATGCACCCCTGAGATCTTTTTCCTTTATGTACTCGGTAATATTCCTGTCATTAGGTATTATTTCTATCTTTAGTACAGAGATGTTTTTTAGCATGTCTAGATATTGCTGTGACCATGCTGATTGATCCTGATCTTGAACATATAGGTTGTAAGTTGTACTATCAGTCCCAGAAAATATTGCACCAAATATCAATATCAAGAGGACGGGAAACACTATCGCCCAAAATATAGTTCCGGGGCTCCTTATCCAACCCTTCATACTAGCAACAAAATCAGTGGCAATAATACGTGGATTCATTTATTCCTCCTCCGAAAGTTTTGCACCGGTAAGATTAAGGAAAACCTCTTCCAAGTTGGATCTACGTATATCTATGCTTTCATAGTCAATGCAATCATGTCTAAGATTGGATAAAATCTCAAGCACCCTATCCTTATAATCAATCTTTAAAGCAATATCGCCATTTCCCTCAGAATGTACGTCGTATCCTTTTTCTTTCAGCATCTCAACAGCATTAGCATCCCTACATTTTTTGATATGAAGGATACTACCAGAACCATATTTATCAACTAATTCATCGAGAGAACCCTCTGCTATAATCTTCCCCCTATGAATAATAGCAATATGGTCAGCAAGATACTCTGCTTCCTCCATATAATGAGTGGTGAGAAAAACAGTTTTACCTTTATTTCGTAAATCTGCAATAACCTTCCAGACTTCACGACGCGCCTTAGGATCAAGCCCAGTGGTCGGTTCATCAAGGAATACTATCTCAGGGTCATTGACAAGGGAGATAGCAACACCGACACGTTGTTTTAGACCTCCTGAAAGTTTTTTGTACAACATATTTTTATGAGAATCGAGATCCATGGCTTTTATAATCTCATCTACATCAGCTCTTTTTTTGTAAAGTTTTGAAAAATATAGTAAGGTTTCTCTAACAGTTAGTCTCTCAAAAGAATGGAATTCCTGCGGGAGTATGCCAATTTTTTCTTTAACATCGTTAAAAGATGTAGAAATATCTTTATCAAAAATTTTCACTGTACCTGCTGTTGGTTCACGTATAGATTCAATGATTTCGACAGTGGTTGTTTTCCCAGCGCCATTCGGGCCAAGGAAAGCAAAGACTTCGCCTTTTTTAACTGAAAAAGAGATATCATTTACTGCAACCAAGTCTTCGTAGACTTTACGGAGATTAGAAACCTGTATAGCAACGTTTTCAGGTGCAACTGATTTTTCAAATGTTATCTTGCCTTCTGCAGAACATTTTGGGCAGGTTACTTTTATAACTTGACTTGGTTCACCAAAGAAATTAAAAACATTGTTACAACTTGGGCATCTGACAGTTTTCTTAATCATATATATTCTCTTTTTTTGATAAATATTTTTATAGAGAATACGCCCATACAAAAACTAGTATTTATCCTTTATCAATAGGGTCATATTAGTTTTTTTTCCGTTATTTTCATGTTTTTATCTAATTTATAAACTATCGGCACGCCAGTTGGTATCTCAAGATTAGGTATGTCTTGCTCAGATATATTTTCTACATACATTGTGATTGACCTGAGACTGTTGCCATGCGCAACCACAAGTATTGTTTTTTCTTTTTGGATGTCTTTTAAGATATTGTTTTTAAAATAAGGTATGGTGCGCATCGTAGTATCCTTCAGACTCTCACCACCAGGGGGGTTAACATCGTAGCTACGTCTCCATAAGTGCACCTGCGCTTCACCGTATCTCTTCATCATTTCAGCTTTGTTCAACCCTTGCAGTTCACCATAGTATCTCTCTGCCAAATCAATTGACTGGTAGATGGGTAATTCTTTACTCTCATCCCCGGCATAATGTTCCCAGTCATGTATTCTTTTTTCTTCATGGTGTATAACAGGTGTTTTCTTACTGTTTGACTTAACTAAAATATAATGCAATGTTTGTACAGATCTTAGCAAATGAGACACATAAATAACGTCAAATTCAACGTCTCTAAGTTTATCCCCAGCCGAAATAGCCTCTTCGATACCTTTTTTTGACAGCGGTACATCAACCCAGCCGGTAAAACGATTCTCAAGATTCCATACAGACTGCCCATGTCTAACTAGTATTAGTTGAGCCATCACTCTTCATCTCCACAAAATCATATCCAATAAAAGGTTATAGTATTTTTTCTTTTGTACAACTAATCATATTTTTATCTCAATACCAACCGGGCAATGATCTGACCCGAAAGCATCCTGCAAAATAAACGCTTTTTTAACATGAGGCAAAAACTCTTTGTTCACAAAAAAATAATCAATCCTCCAACCAACATTACGCTCACGAGCACCTGTTTTCATATCCCACCACGAATACTCGTTTGGCTCCTTGTTAAAATATCTAAAAGTATCAACATAGCCATGATCAACAAACGTATCAATCCAAGCCCGCTCAATTGGTAAGAAACCAGATATTTTTTCGTTTTCCCTTGGCCTTGCCAAATCAATTTCTTTATGAGCTGTGTTAAAATCACCACATACAACAATATTTTTTCCTTTCACTTTCAGATTATCAGCATATGCTAAAAAAGTGTCGTAGAATTTAAGCTTGTAATCTAATCTTTCCTGATTTTGTTTCCCATTTGGAAAGTAGATATTAAACAGAGTAAAAGATGAGAATTCTGTAATTAATGTTCTTCCTTCGGCATCGAATTTTTCTATGCCGAAACCAGTCTTAACGTCTTTAGGCTTCTCTTTTGCAAAGGTTGCTACTCCACTGTAGCCACCTCTCTCTGCTGGGTTAAAAAAGACATGATAACCAGGGGGATTTCTTAGATGTGGTGGTAGTTGTTCTGGTCTTGCTTTTATTTCTTGGAAACAAAAAACATCGGGTGTCTCTTTTTTTATAAAATCATATAAACCTTTTTTACCAGCAGCCCGCATACCGTTTACGTTCCATGATAAGATTTTCATAATATCACTTAGTTTCTCTCAATCAAAGCCATGTAGAAACCATCTGTTTTATCTTCATCTGGCCAAAACCTTTTTTCATCAACTAGTTTAAAGTTAATGTTTTGTTTTTCAACAAATTTTTTTATTTGATCTTCTCCCTCAGATGGCAATATACTACAAGTAGAATAAACCATCCTACCGCCTTTTTTTAACAAACCACAGTACCTATGAAGTAGCTCGGTTTGCAATTTATAAAGTCGCTCCAAATCAGGAGATGTAAGCTTCCATTTAATATCAGGGTTTCTCCTCAAAGTACCAAGCCCGGAGCAAGGCACATCAAGTAACAACCTGTCTGCTTTTCCTCTAAGCCTCTTGTAGATTTTAGATGAATCGATATGTTTAGTTTCTATATTGTATGCTCCTGTTTTGTTTGCTCTTTTTCTAAGTATTTCTAATTTCCATTTCTGTGTATCCATGGCTATTATCCGACCTTGGTTTTTCATCAAAGCAGCTAGATGAAGTGTCTTGCCTCCTTCTCCAGCACATGCATCCACAACAAGCATACCTGGTTCTAGTTCTAAAAATCTTGAAACCATCTGCGAAGCAGTATCCTGAATTTCAAAATAACTTTCTTTGAAGCTTTTTAGTTTGAAAACATTGATCTTATTTTTAATTAGCAGTGCATCTGGAACATTATCTATTTTTTCAGTTTGTATACCATCTTTTTTAAGAATTTGTACTAATTCATCCCTTGTTTTTTTCAACGTATTTACCCT
>JBFYMH010000028.1:0-5065 GCA_041305005.1 Thermoplasmatales archaeon
AATTCAATTAAAACCACCTACTTTTTTACAAAAATTTGGAACCGAATAAAGATACGTGTGCCATCAGAGAACTCTTCCATCGAAAATTTCCAGTCTTCTATTTCAAGGTGTAGATTTTCAAAAAATTTGTCTACTGACTCTGCTATCTTCTCCACATTCTCCTTTTTTCCGATTATAAGTTGAAGAGCTGAGATTATTTTTTCTTTATCGCTCATGTTAACCTTTTCTCCACGTATCTCTTTTATTATTTCTTCTTTTTTTTCTTCGTTTTTCTATTCTCTTTCTGTTTTTTTGCCACAATTGTATAGGCTATTAGTTCATTATCACCCATATTTTTCCTCCTTCATGTTAACTTTTTCTCCAAGTTTCTCGATATTTATTTGAATTAAAATACGTGCGCGACTACTTGTATCATCTGTACTAGAACGACTATTACAACTACGCCTACAAGCAATTTTATTATTACGTTCATTTTTTACTTCTCTTAATGTTTCTATCCATGGCTTCGTAAGTATATAGATATGACTTAATAACAAGTTAATATCAGTGGAAAAACAGTATAAAAGCTTTTATTGATACCATTAATTTAACATTTTAGTTTATAAAAAATTCTGGCTTTGTAATAGGTATTGCGGAGCCGTTATAAAAAAAATATATTTTTGGAGAGGAGATAAGGATAGGATGGGATGTTATCTTCTTCATGGCTCCACAAACCCCCACATTGTTATTTCACGTATATCCAATTATATATATGGTACATAAACATAACTTAAAAACATTAGAAAAACAATAAAAAAACAGTATAAAATGTAATATTTATCATTGTTCTTTAAGTATGTAAAATTGTAAACTAAAATTCAAATCTCTTCATATTACGGCAAAATATATATATATATAAAAGAGTTAACAATTTGTAAATAATATTGCAAAATCATTACGTAATAGTATAAATCTTTTATATGAATGGGAAGAGGTATAAAGATGGCAAAAAATAAGACCATTAGTGATGTAAAGAACGGAAAAGAATCTCAACCCACCCAACAACCGACAACTGATGAAATATTTAAAAAATCTGAATTACGCTATAGGCGACTCTTTGAAGCAGCTCAAGACGCTATCCTTATTTTAGATGGAACGAACGGGCAAATAATGGACGCTAATCCATTCCTTCAAAATCTTTTGGGTTATTCTCTGAATGAATTAAAGGGGAAGACACTCTGGGAAATTAGCCCTTTTAAAAATATCAAAGAAAACAAGACACTCTTTGAAAAACTTCAAAAAGAAAGATACATCCGTTACGAACATCTCCCACTTGAAACGAAACATAAAAAGTTGAAATATGTGGAGTTTGTCAGTAATAGCTACATGGTCGGCGATACAAAAGTAATTCAATGTAATATTAGAGATATCACTGAACGAAAGAAAGCAGAAGAAAAAGTAAGAGAAATGCAAAAAAAACTACAACGCATGCTTGATACTCGAACCACCCAACTTTACATAACCACGAAAAGCCTTACAAATGAAACGAAAGAACGAAGAAAAGCAGAAGGAGAAATCATTAAAACAAAAGAGTATCTGGAGAATGTCATTGATAGTGCATGGGAGATTATTTTTTCATTTGATTCAAACAATAGAGTAAACACCTGGAACAAAACAGCGGAACAACTTACAGGCTATACAGAAAAAGATGTTATGAATAGATCTATAGAAAGCTTACCTGTGTTCGATGGCCATACAAAAATATTAGATATTATAAAAAATAACGGCACTCACATAGGGTATGATGATGTGGTGTTACTTACAAAAAACAATATAAAAAAGATTGTTCGAATATCAGAATCGACGGTTAAGAATGTTGATGGGCGCTCCATCGGCTCTCTTTTTATAGGCAGAGACATCACAGCAGATATCGAAGCTCATGGGAAAATACTTCCAGGGAACAGCTATCTTCTCGTCGATAAGAATTCTGATCCCGTACGAGCTATGTATAGCGATTTAACCACATCCGGATATGATGGAATATTTATCTCCCGTTCTAGTGTTGAGATGACAAGCGGCATATCTACTGATATAAACAGTCAGCTTTTTTTGTTAAGCCCTGAAAAAATAAAAGGATTTGAAACAATCGCAAACCCCGATGAATTATTAGCTATGGTTAAAGAGGTTGGTGCGAGAAACAAAAAGACACTTATCATATTAGATGGTGCGCATTATTTTATCACTAAATTTTCTTATGAAAAATTTATCGATACCTTGTATAAAATTAATGATATTGTTCTGAACAGTCAATTAATTGTTTTACTACGTATCGATCCATCTATTGTCGATAAAACTCAGATGGCGATTTTTGAAAATGAATTTCAATTATTGCCCAGCCAGAAATTAGACGGTCTTATTCTCGACGATGCTCTCTATGATATGTTAAAATATATTTATGAACAAAATCAGAGTAATTCAATGGTTTCTATCAAAAAAATAATAACTAAATCTAACGTAGCTTATTCAACTGCTGCGAAACGGTTAGATCTTCTTGAAGAAAAAGGTTTGATTTTTATAAAAAAACAAGGAAAGTTTCAAACAGTCTATGCGACAGAAAAAGCAAAATCATTACTGCATAAACGACAGACTGTGTGATGTTCGTTTCTTTCCATTTTACATTGTTTTTATACTGTTCTTTCGTTGTTTTTAAGATATGATGATATAACATAATGACAATGGACTACGCAAGAAGGGAAAATTGTATGAAACTCTTAAAATATAACGTATTAATAGGTATAATGATGCTGGTAGTGTCGACCATATCAGTTTCAGCGGTAACAGTGACAGATCCGACAAATATTATGTATCAAACACCAGGGTTCGAAATTCTCCTCTTTCTTGTTGCAATAGGGCTTGTTGTTCTTGCTTTGTTAGTATATAGAGGATATAAGAAAAGAAAGAAGACTCTTGGATATGAATATCCAGCCCATGAGAAAGGAAAGTTAAAATAAAGGAGAAGAAAAATTTCTTTTCCATCTTTTTAATAACGAGGTGAAAAAATGAAGAAAAGCCGTGGCGGTAGAATGACCGCAGCAAAAAAACGAGCAGCAAATAAGTCTGGTGGTAAAGGTCCTGTTAAGAAAAGACCAGCTGGTCGTAGAATAATGAAGACTTAAAATATAGGTCTTCATTTCTTTCTTTTTTATCATTTGATTCATGTAAACCCTGTACAGATAATGAAAACTTCATCCTGGCATCTCATTCTATTTATTGAAAAAGCGAATGGCTACTTTAATGGTGTTGCACAGATTATTGATTAATCAAGAAAAATTAATGTGACAATTTCAAGCACATTACATTGTTTTTATACTGTTCTTTCGTTGTTTTTAAGATATGATGATATAGCATAATGACAATGAAGTAAACAAGGTGAAAAACAATGGAAAGTAAAAAATTTATGAATGCAGATGTCTTCGCCCAAGACGAAAAAATTGGCACAGTTAAGGAAATAGGAATAGACCCAGAAAGTTGGGACATAACTCATCTTGAACTCCAATTGACTAAAGATGTAGCCGAATCTGTGCTTGGGGCAAAGAAATATGGAGTACATAACATGCTAGCCATTACAGCACTAAAGGAAGGACTAGCTCGCTGGACAGAAAGGGGCCTAAACATAAAGGTCTCAAAAGCACAACTTCATATGTACTTAAAACCAGTAGAAAACGTAGAAAATCGTTAGTGCATATTTAGATAGATGGCGTGCGCATAAACGCGTGCGATCATCCATTCTAACTAAACACTACACCAAAAAAATGAGGAGGTAAAAAATATGAATAGAATCTTAATCGCCATAGGAATTGTAGTTGCGATAATTGGTGTTATAGCAGGTGCCTTAGTAGTAACAACCCCCCAACTATTCGGATTAGTTAACACTGAAAGCACCCCGTATGCGCAATACATGATTCCATTGATAATTGGTGGAATGGTGCTGATTATCGTAGGCGCTGTAATACCAAGCAAAAAAACTTAAATGGAGGATAAAAAATGATAGATGTAACTTTAGCAACAGTAATTGTATTTTTCGTAAGTCTTGTTATATCGGCAATTATTATCTATATTGTAACTAAGATATTTGGGGAAAAGGAAGGGTTCGGCACTGCTTTATTGGCTGCCCTTATCGGCGCAATAGTATACGCAGCAGCCTACTATTTACTCCGCCCTGAGTTAGGATGGTTAGCATCCCTGATTGGTGGAATAGCCTGGCTTATTGCTCTTGGCGCTTTGTATGGTATCGGCTGGCTGAAAGCACTGGTTATTGCTGTTATCGTATGGATTATCGCAGCCATTGTCGGCATCTTCCTACCAACCATGATAGGGCCATTGTAAGTATAAATTCAATGGGGGTTTTTGGGTTTTTTCCCAAGAATTTTCCTCTTTTTTCTTTTTGAACCAATAACTTAATGTCTTGTGGGAGAGGTACTTTTCATTAGTGTATTCCTGTGTTATTTAAGAAACCAGAGTTCAAAACGTTGATCGTTGCATACATGATTTCTTTTCTTACTAACATGTCGTTCCTCAATATCAACTAGTTTTGAACTGTTTTTATACTGTTTTTTTATTGTTTTTAAGTCATTTCTATATACAGATAGGGAGATGGACAGCACTATAAGTAGAGGTATTTAGATGAAAAAACAAAAACAATTTGTCATTGTTGGAATTATGCTGGTGATGTTGGCAACAGTAAGCTTAAGCGGTTGTATGGATGAAAAAAGTAAGTTTGTTGGAACCTGGACTTCCGAGGGGGACTTAACTATGATCTTCACTAATGATAATACGGTAACGATATCCGGTGTTTTGGGAGACTTAAGCGGAACCTATACGTGGGCGGTTGCAGGTGAAAAAATAACCTTTACTGCCGGTGGGTCAGGGGGTTACACATTAGATTACAGATTTCCTACCGATAACCAGCTGATACTTACAAATTCTAACGGTGGGTCTTTCACATTAACCAAAGCGTAGGACGATTAAAATGGCAGTAACAGTAAATTGGGGTGCTATGGGCATAGGCTCAGTAATAGCATTTGTA
>JBFYMH010000029.1:0-7430 GCA_041305005.1 Thermoplasmatales archaeon
AAGTAGTCTTTCATCATCCTCAAAACCTAGTAGCTCTGAGAATATGTCTCCTGCATTCCATGCGTCACCTGCACCAGTTGCCCTGTTTATCTGAAGGTTTTTTTTGGTTGGGATAACAGTAGTTTTTTTGTTAATTGTGCAAGAGAAGCGTGATGTATGTAGGTCTACTCTCGCTTTTAACTTATTTTTAAGTTGTACGGCAGATTTTACTATTTCTTCGTCAGAAAAATTTTTTGCGTTTGTGTAGTATGAAAGCTCATTTTCATTTAAACCTAATACGTCTAGGTTATCGTCGGTTAGCAGGTTTTCTATTAACTCAGGTATATCATTTTTCCTGGGCGATGGGTCTCCTGTGTCAAAGAAAGTTTTTACATTATTTTGTTTTGCGAACCTAAACGCTTCTTTAGCTAGTATTGTCCCGTTTTTGTTTAGGTTCCAGTTTAAGACACATAACATTTCTGAGGTAGAGATCATTTCTAGATCTTTTTCATCCAAGGTTTCAAAATTGAAATCTATTACTGATCCTGGGTCTCCTATCATTATGTTTGTGTGTTTTTCACCGAATTCCAGCGCGGTTGTTATGGCTAGTTCTCCATTTGTTTTTACTGCTGATAAATCAACGTTGTTTCTTCCAAGGAAATAGTTTAGTAGATCTAAGCCAAATTCACTGGTTTTGCAGATAAGACTTGGTTTTATTCCAAGTTTTGCTAGTGCGAGGGCTGTATTCGCTGCGTTTCCGCCTTGATGTATTTTTTGTTTTATTCCAGGTAGGTTTCCTCCTCCTTGCTGGTATATGTTTTTGATTTTTGTAAACGTGTTTTCAAATTCGTCTAAATATAAGAAATGATCTACAAAGAAATCCGGTAGTAACACAACGTGTAGTTCTTGCAGATTTTGTTTATCTATTTGTTTTAATCTTTCTAGAATTTTTAGTTTGAGTTCCTTGTCCAACTCCATCACCAGTGCTATGGAAGTGTAATACTGTAGCGTATATATTTTATTTTAGAATTTTTTTTTCAAAAAAGGAGGTAGAAGAGGGGGCTAAGATACAAGAAGAGGTGAATTAAAAATTTTTTTGGGCCCCCTCCACGCCTTTTTTCACTTCAATCTGATAGTAATATCCAATCCAAAGATTTTTTGTTGTTTTTGAATGCCTGTAGATCTTCGTAGTCACCGACAAAAACATACCCGTCGTCGGTTTTTTCAATCAAACCCTTGCGTAAGGCGATGTCAAAAAGCTGGTCGTTTATTTTTATGCTCTTTTCTTTTTTTGGTTTTTTGTTATCTTTTGTTTGCCTCTTCTCCATAAAATATTCTTGGTCCACATCGGACAAGATGTTTATTCTATGCATCTATCTCCTCACCTCATCATTGACATTATATAACATGACATTATTTGTCAATATTGATATATAAAGCTATCCGACAAAAACGTCAAAAATGTAAAATACTCCATCTGACAAAATGGCAATTTTTAATGATTTATCTGTATTATCTAGAAAATAGCCATCTACCTATACACCTACCAACCTATTTGCACTAAAAATTTATATATTGGCATCCTATTTTTAATACTTAACTCTGAATAAAAAATTAAGGAGAGAGGAGTAGAAATGGACAACATGTTTAAAAAGTTAGGAAGCTGGTTATTCCTGATAGGAATAGTAATTGCGATAGTAGTTGGCCTATTGATCGGCGGAAATTGGTACGCAGACTCTGATCACTATGCAGCGTTGGTTCTAGCGCTTCTAGGATTCTTAGTTGGTGTGCTATCGTTCTTTGCAGTAGGAACAATTACAAAAGAAGAAGTACCAACATTTTTGATAGCAGCGTTAATGCTGGTAGGAATAGGTACTGCCTCAACTTTGCTAGCCAATATTGCGTTAATAGGAGACTTCCTAGTTGGCATTTCGACAATGATAGCTGCTTTTATAGTCCCAGCCGCAATTATATTGGCCATAAGAGCCATTTGGGACATAGGTAAAAGCCCAGAAACAGACCGAAGGTAAAAATAGTAAATTAAAAATCAAAATCTCTCTTTTTTTTAATTTTTTTGTTTTTTTTGTTTAGATTTATCTTAATCCACTGTTCCATGTATGTAAAAACCATTTGTAGAATCGTATCATAGTCATGGCAAATATCCCGACAAACATACCCAATAATACCATGACTATCGCTGACAATTACTTTCCCTCCACCTCATTTAAAAGAAGAGTTACTTCAGGGGTTATATTTTCAGACGTGTTTGTTCACCTCTTACTAAATAGTGATATTGTTAAACAATATCATGTTATTATTTGTCATTACTAGTATATAAAAGCTTCTAGCAAAAATGTCAATAAAGAAAAATAAGTATTCCAAATCATGTTAATAACAAGATGCTAAAGATCCATCTTGTACATAACAAGACCAGACAACATCTTAGGCAGGAAATAAGTGGATTTCTGCGGCATATGTTCCCCTGCCTCAGCTATAATCTTAAGTTCCTCAATTTTAGTAGCATTAATCAAAAACGATACATCGAATTTGCCCTCATCAACAAACTTTACAGCTTCGGCATCAGATCTAGTATACTTTACATGATCCTCTAAGTTATTATCATTAATACCAATGCCTTGCTCAAGAATAAGCTTATGCAGAATAGAAACATCCAAGTTCCTCCAAGTTTTTGAATGATCGCCAGCAAGAGCATCCATGATTTTTACATCCTTCAAAGTCAATACATAATATTTTTTCTTACAGTAAATAGCAAACTTATGACCTGTGTTTGTTTCAATATCCTTCATTATCTGCTTTCCGATGAGATCGCTATCAGTACCTTTTACTGTTTTTTCTTCGATTACAAAGTACTTTTTCATTTTCTCAAGCAGTTCTTCAACCATAAGGTTAGATGTTTTAACAAGTCTGTGAGTAGGCAAAATAGAGAGCCCAGGATCAAATATATTTGCTATTATAACCATTATATAATTAAATGGTGCATTTGAGTCTTTAACACCTGTTTTTTCTTTTTTCTCCTGAGCAAAATTAATTGATGTTTGATATCGATGATGCCCATCTGCAATATACAGTTCCTTGTTTTTCAGTTCTTTAACTATCTCATTAACCACTTTCTCATCATCTAACTTCCATAACGCATGTGTAAAACCATCATAGCCCTGAACTTTAACAATGGGTTTACTGATAGCATTGTCAATATTTTTCCTAATCTTATCTTCTTTGTCCACATAGAGCAATTCTATCGGCTCAAGGTTTGCATCACATTCACGCATCAGATTTAAACGATCTGCCTTTGGCTTCGCCAAAGTTTTTTCATGTGCCTTTACTGTTTTGTATTCCGGGTCGAGTTTTAGTAACACAAAAAAACCGTTCATAGTCTTTTTCTGGTTTTTTATTTTGTAGTCGATTTTGTATGGGTAAATGGCTGTTTTTTCTGATTTTGTAAATATGCCCTGTTTTTGCCATTCATCAAACAGTTTTTTTGCTCGGGTATACCTGTTTTTATCATCATTATCATCTGGAAATTGTTTACCTAAGATAAGCCTAACAAAGTTATTTGGATGATTATCATATAATTTGTTCTGCATTTCCTCAGAAATGATGTCGTAAGGTGGTGACATTACCACATCAAGTTTTTTTATCTTCTCGCTATTGTATGTTATTCCTTTAAATGGTGATATATCGACCATATAATGTTGCCTCCGAGGTTTTATGGTGTATATCTTTACTGATTAAAAAATTTGCTAAAATAAAATACTTTATAAGTTTAGTTACAGATGTCTTTTAGGATTTGGTGAAAAAACAATGAAATACAGAGATGTTATAACATTTTTTGTCGCACTAATCTTTGTATTGTCTATACCATATGGCATAGGTGTCGTTAACATACCTTTTTTGTTTATTGTACCTCTGATTATTTTAATCATTGTAGTCTATAAATTATGGCTATAGGTTTTTATACGAATGTTTAAAAGTTATTTTTCATTAGTCCCCTTCAGATGTCTAACAGTTTAAAAGATAAAGAGATCACTGCGATTGCTGATAAAATACTGTTAAAATACGGACTATGTGACCATTGCCTAGGAAGAGTTTTTGCTAAAATCGAACATGGTAAAACAAACAAGGAGCGAGGGGAAATCATAAGAAAAATATTGAAACATCAAAGTAAAACTGATGTAGATGAATGCTGGCTTTGCTCTGGTTTAATTGATGAGATACCTCATTTTGCAGATATAATATCTGACTCTTTGAAGGTTTATGATTTTCAGACGTTTCTTGTTGGTTCTAAGATAGACGAGGATATTCTTAGTAGAGAACAGGAGCTATTGGGTTTTGCTGGATCTACGTATTCTGAACCTATTAAGATGGAGGTTAATCGGGAGATAGGTAAGATATTGGAGGATAAGCTTTGTAAAACTGTTGATTTTGAGAGACCTACTATAATGGCTGTTGTTGACACTGTTTTTGATGTTGTTAATCTGCAGATAAGCTCGCTTTATATTTACGGGAGGTACAAGAAATATAGACGTGATATGCCGCAAACTAAATGGTTCTGCAGGGTTTGCAAGGGCAAGGGCTGCAGGAAATGTGATTATACTGGTAAAATGTATGAGAAAAGCGTTGAGGAGACTATAGCAAAACCCTTTCTAACTGCGACAGGTGGTGTAGATGAATCATTCCATGGCGCTGGTAGAGAGGATATTGATGCTAGGATGCTTGGTAACGGTCGTCCTTTTGTTCTAGAGATAATCAACCCTGTAACCAGAAGTATAGATTTATCTTCTATCGAAGCCGAGATTAATTCGTCTAATAAGGATGAGGTTGAGGTTAGTGGCCTGCGTTTTTCTGATGGTGATGAAGTAGTTAGAATTAAGAAAGGAGAGTTCAAGAAGGTTTATCGTGTTGTTTTTAAAGGGGAGGAACCGCTAAATACAGAAAAACTTAAAAAGGCGATTAGGTCATTACAGGGTGCAATTATTAGGCAGTTTACGCCGTTGCGAGTAGCTCATAGGCGAGCTAACACGATTAGAGAAAGATATGTGTATAGTTGTAATCTTGAATCGGTAGATGATACTATAGCTACTTTGACGGTGGAAGCAGAATCAGGGACTTACATAAAGGAACTGATATCTGGTGACGACGGAAGAACTAAGCCTAGTATCAGCGAAATGATAGGTGTTCCCTGTAAAGTATTGGAGTTAGATGTGATAGAAATCAAGGGGGAATGAGTTCAGATGGTTAAGAGATCAAAAGGTACAAGAAGCAAAAGCAGACAAATAATGCGGAAAAACCCTAGACATAGAGGTCTTATCTCTATTACGAGGGCTTTGCAAGAGTTTGAAGAAGGAGCTCCGGTTAGTGTAGTCATAGATTCATCGATTCATAAGGGTATGCCTCATCCTCGTTTTCAGGGTTACACTGGCAAGATTGAGGGTAAACAGGGTGATGCTTATCTCATCGGTATTTATGTGGGTAACAAACATAAGACTCTTATTGTTAGACCAGAGCATATAAGGAGAGCGTAATCATGGGTGATGATGTAATAAAGTATGTTCCGCTTGCAGAAGTTAAGAATATTCTTAGGAAAGTTAGCAAGGATCGTAAGGAGCTTTTATACGAGCAGAAAAATGCTTTGGAGCATGCTCAGAAGTTTTCTAAACTGTCCAGCAAAAAAACAGATGATATGATAAAGGCGCTCAGGGAGTTAAAATCCATTGAGGAAGTTCATGCTATAAAAATTGCTGATATCTTGCCTGATACTGATGATGATGTTAGGGCCATCTTTGCTAAAGAGAGAATCTCGCTTAGCGAGAGTGATATAAAAAAGATTTTGGAGATAGTAAAAAAATATAATGTTGAAGAATAAACTTTGGGGGTTGTAGACGTGGAGGATTATGTTTATATCTTAGATCATTTGCCAAAAGGGCGAGGCGATATGCCCCCGCATAAAAGATACCCTGTTGTATATGGTGTCGGTGAGGGCCAGTTTACTTTGCTTGAGCTTGTGCCTAAAAGAGACGCGAGTTTCAACATAGGTGAGCGGGTTTACGTTGGTAAGGATAATGACAAGAGGAGCAAAATTGCTAAGATTAAGGGCAGGATTAACTACGAGGAGTTAACGTCTACAGCACATGGTGAAATGCCTTATGTTATTCTCGACATTGTGAGGAATACTAAGGATCGTTTTCTAAAGTTCTACAATGAGTCGCCTGCGATTTCCACGCGTTTCCACGTTCTAGAATTGCTTCCTGGTCTTGGCAAAAAAATGATGCATGATATACTTGAGGAGCGTAAGAAAAAACCTTTCACTAGTTTTGAGGAGATGTGCGACCGCATAGATTTCCTGCGTGCTCCTGATAAACTTATTGCTAAGCGTGTTGAGCTTGAGCTCACTGATCCAACTCAGAAGTACCGTCTTTTTACTCGCCCACCTGTTACGAAAGATAACTATTGATTTATATGGTTAGACGTAAAACAGGTCAGAATTTTTTAGTTGATAAAAATATTGCCGAGTTAGAAGTTAAACACGCTGATATACAGAAGGATGATGTTGTTCTTGAGATAGGTCCTGGTACTGGTGTTTTGACTTCTTTGATTGCTGATAAAGCAGGCAAGGTTATTGCTATTGAGATAGATGGCAAGCTGGTTGATAGACTTAAAAGTTTTTTACCGGAAAATGTTTTGCTTATACATGATGATGCCCTCAAAGTTGATTTTAGTACGCTGCCTAGGTTTAACAAGATAGTTTCAAACCTACCGTTCCAGATATCCTCGCCTATAACCTTCAAATTCTTTGAGTACGATTTTGATCTAGCGGTTTTGATTTATCAGAAAGAGTTTGCTGATCGCATGGTTGCAAAACCTGGTAGCAAAGATTATTCTCGTTTGTCTGTTGGTGTGTATTATAACTCCTTTTGTGATGTTGTTGCTAGGGTTCCAAAGACGTGTTTTTATCCGCAGCCGAAGGTTGACTCATCTATAATTAAACTTAAACCTAGGAAGACCCCCTCGTTTTCTGTTAAAGACGAAAAACTCTTTTTTGACCTTACTAGAGATCTTTTTAATCATAGGCGAAAGAAGATTGGTAATACAATAAGAAAAGTGTATGGTTTGCGTTCTGATGATCTGCCTTATTCTGATAGGCGTGTTGAGGAGCTTTCACCTGAGCAGATAGGTGAGCTTTGTGATTTTTTGTCTGATAAGATATAAATAAAGTTCTCTGGTTGTTTTGCACTATTTTTTCACTATGTCATTTTTCCGCAATAAGTATATATAGAAGCAGAACTAAAGTATATCTAGTGGCATTAAAATAATTTTTAATGCTTAGAGAAGAACCTTAGGAGAGGTATGTGAGATGGATAAAAAACTCATGGTAGTGGATGATGACCCTGACATACTGATAACTATACGAAGTATTTTTGAACGTGAAGGCT
>JBFYMH010000030.1:0-9603 GCA_041305005.1 Thermoplasmatales archaeon
CTCATCGTACTTGTTTTTATTTTTTTAAGCATAATAGGTGCGATACCATATATTTACATAAACATCTCAAAAGGAGATGTTGTCCAAAATATTACAGATGGCGTTTTCGAGGCAGCATCAGGTTTCACAACAACAGGTTTCTCAGTTATATCAAACTTATCCGATACACCAAAATCTATAATTTTATACAGAGCTCTAACCCAATTCGTCGGCGGCATAGGCATAGTATTGGTTCTGCTCGCGTTCTTTTATCCAGAAGCAAAATTGCAGAATTTTTCTAGAAGCATGGGTTTTACAAAAAACCAAAAAATCAAAAAAACATTCCTTTTGATTCTCTCGTTTTACCTTATATGTTTTTTTGTAATGATAGCACTAGGATTTATATTCGGTTATAGAGACATAATAACTTTAGTCTCATTTATTTTCTCGGCATTAAGTACAGGTGGATTTCATCCTCTTAATGATATTACAATGGCAGCCACACAACCACCATTAAACATCTTACTAATCGCCGGCATGATAATCGGTGCATCCAATTTTATTGTGCTAGCTGGTTTATTCAAACTCAGATTCAAAGAATTCCTGAAATCCGAAGTGCCAGTTTTTCTTATCATGACCATAATATCCATCTCAATAGTAACCCTCTTGTTTCCTATATCGTTATTTGACTCGGCGTTCCATGTCGTCAGCGCTATGTCCACGACAGGATTTGGCTATGTAACTATACAATCCGACAGTCTCAAACTTTTCTTGGTCTTTCTAATGTTTGTTGGCGGAGCCAGCTTCTCAACAGCAGGCGGAATAAAAATTTACAGATTCCTCTTAATTTTCAAAGCAACCAAAAAAGCTGTAGCCGATAGCATCACACAGCAAGATGCCAAAGTTAAACTCTTCGGCAAAGAATACACAAACACTGACCTAATTCAATCTTTAATGATGATTATCTTAATGGCTGGCATCATATTTGTTTCAGCAGCTATAGTAACATCATATGGAAATTCACCTGTAGATTCTATTTTTGAAACCACATCAGCAATTGCTACTACCGGTTTAAGTGTAGGAGTAGTCGGCCCAACCATGGCACTAGAACTTAAATGGCTGTTTGTTTTGTTAATGATATTGGGGAGAGTCGAAATATTTGCTTTACTGATAATGTTTTCAAGAAAGAAAGAACCAAAAGAAACCAAATCGACAAACTAAATTTTTATATAAAACTCAGCAACCTTTAGAACGACTCTTATTTTTCTTATAACGAATCAACGAAGAAACAAACGGTACATCAAACAAAACATTACCAACTAAAATAATGACACCAAGCATTAACTCACCATTAAAATCTGAAACACCAAGGGAATAACCCCTACAAAACCAGTCATACACTAAAAAAGCTCCTACAAGCAAAGGCAAAATAATAAGCATAGGTGTAAAGAAAATTTCTGATTTAACAACTTTTAGATCATCGTAATCAGTTTTCAAATACTCTTTATTTACATCGTCCATAGTTATCACCAAGGCATAGCCGCTGGATAAATTACTATATCTGGCAGACTAAAACCAACGTAACTTGCACTAAACCATATAATCAACAACAGAACAGCTGGCGTCATCTGAATCATAAAATCGTCATCAAGCCACCAGATTTTTTTTGCTTCACCAACGACAGCACCAAATGCACCAATAATAGAAACAAAGAACATAACAAAAAAATCAGCCTTATACCAAGCAACAACAAAGAAAAGCATACAAACAAAAAAACCAACAACATAGGCACTTTTGCGACCAACACGGGAGCGTATTTCACCGATAACGGGATCACCAATAGATGCACAGAGAATACATGGAATTGCTATTTGCTGCGGAAAAAACAACAACAAAGTAACCATTGCAACACCAAAAAACAAATAGCTACCAACCCTGTTTTTTTCATACATCCTAAGACCAAAAAAATGATTGCCACTAACCTTTCCTTTTATCCTTAAAAACTCTAAGATTACAAGCGAAATAAGTATTAAAAAAGGTACCCAAAATTTTAGTAAATCAATCCAATCTACCTCAGGCAATAAATAATAAAACAAAAAACAGGCACCAAACGCATGAAAAACACGCCTGTACCAATGAACATCAAACTCTATAGCATTGATTTTATTCTTTGTTTCTTCAATTTGATTCACAATTTTTTCTATAGATTGAGTAGGTTTTTTCATAATCAAATTTCTCTCATTTTCTGGTTTCTATAGAAGATTAAATTCAAAATGTTATTTCCCAAGAGTCATAACGCCTTGTCTACTACCAACTATCACTTCGTCAACCAAACCAATAAACAAACCATTCTCTACAACACCAGGAATATTATTTATGTCCTTTTCAAGCTGCTCAGGTGATGCTATTATTTCAAATTCACAATCAAGAATGTAATTCGAGTTATCTGTGAGATAAGGGTCATTCATTATTTTTCTCAACTGAACAGCGCAACCAAAATTCTCAAGAACTTTTTTTGTTGAAGACCAACCATACTTCAACACTTCGACAGGCAACGGACAATTTACACCCAGTCCCTTAACAATTTTTGTCTCATCGATTACTATTATCTCTTTTTTAGAGTGATATGCGACAATTTTCTCTCTTGCCAAAGCACCCCCGCCACCTTTTATAAGATTAAGGTTTGGGTCTACCTCATCTGCGCCGTCTATTGTTATGTCAATAATAGGGCTCTCCTCGAGGTCAGTGAGAGGTATGTTGCATTCTTTAGCTATTTTTTTTGTATGCATAGATGTCGGTATACCCTTGATTTCAAGGCCGCTCTTTATCATCTCTCCGATCTTCTTTATCGTATATTCTACTGTAGAGCCAGTTCCAAGACCAACAATCATGCCGTTCTCAATATACTCTGCTGCTTTCTCTCCAGCTATTTTTTTCATGCCTTCTGGTTCCAAAAGTTCACCAGACCGTGTAATAGCTTAATAGTACAAAAATTTATACTTGATGTCATAATTACGTTTCAGCGAAACTATGTTAGGAAAATGTGATGAACACGGTTATTACCGTGGAGAAGCTTGTCCTGTTTGCGATAAAAAAGGGAAATTCTTGATGGATGACCGTGAACTTAATGCATTAAGTCGTATAATGGCTGGTACACTGCGTCATTTCCCAGATAAACTTGGTTTGATGATGGATGGAAGAGGCTGGGTTGATATCTCTTCTTTTATAGAGGCACTGGGTACATCAAGATCAGGTTTTGACTGGTTACGAAACTACCACATAGAAGCCTTAGTAGCTACTGACGATAGAGGCAGATATCAGATAGATGGCGGAATGATTCGCGCTAAATACGGCCATACTGTAGATGTAACTCTGGATGATTTGCCTTTGGCCGATATCGATGAATTCTACTATCCAGTTACCGAGGAAGAAGCTGACATGATAATTGAAGGAGGTCTTCATCCAACTGACCGTAAAAAGGTGCATCTTAGTAGTAGCATACAAAAAGCTATTGAAGCAGGCAAAGTAAGAACAGAGGAACCTTTGATCTTACGAATTGATGGTAAAAAAGCTATAAAGAGCGGTGTGAAAATATACCACGCAGGAAAAGACGTATACGTAACAGATAGTATTGATGCTAAATATATATCAAAAGTAAAAGAATCTGAGATAAAGAAATTAGAAAAAAAGCATTAATACTCATTATTTTATGCGGTATTTCTCTTGTTTTGGGCTTGTAGCTCAGCTAGGTTAGAGCAATCGGCTCTTAACCGATTGGCCGAGGGTTCGAATCCCTCCAAGCCCGTAATTTTTTATAAAAAAAACGCTCAAAAAACCAAGAAGAATTTTTTTGATTTTTAGATAAACTTATAAGATAGCTTTATATATAAGTTGTTAATCCTGGGGATACTTGTGAGGAATGTGATTGGCGATTTCGGTTGTAATGCAGGAAAAGTCTGGAAAGCATTAAATGAAAAAGGCCCCCTGGATAAGGAAAGGATATCGGAGATAACAAATCTTAGTGACGACGAGTTTTATAGTGCAATCGGTTGGCTTGCAAGGGAAAACAAAATATCTAGAGACGGCCAGAATAGCTATAAACTAAGTGAAACAAATCTTAATCCAGAGATTGGCAATAATGCTGGTAAAGTTTGGAGAGTAATGAAGGTGTGGGGAGAAGTTGAAATACCTCTTATAAAGAGGCTTGCATTGATAGATGAAAAACATGTATGCTCTGCTCTGGGTTGGTTGGCCCGAGAAGACAAGGTATGTTTTGATGAAAACTTGATGAAATATAGTTTGAAAGAATAAGGATTAAGCGTTACTCATAGAGTGATATGGTCGAATTGGAATGTGATATGCATTCGCAAAGATTTGAGATAGTGTACACTAAGTGTAAATAGAAATATGAAGGCATTGTAGATGAAAGTGGCGATGATTGGCTGGGAATATCCACCGTTCAAGGCGGGAGGATTGGGTACCCATTGTTATGGGCTTACTCGCAGTCTTGCTGATAAAGGTGTAGCGGTAGATTTCTACATGCCTAAGACTAAACATAATACTCGTAGCGACAAAAATAATTTGGTTATAAAAGAAGTCGGAGAAACAGAGATATTCCCTTATGATAGGCCTGATGATAAGGCTCTTGGTGGGAAGTTCTTTGAGGCTGTTTATAGATATAATGATTTGATTGTTCAAAGGGTTCGCGGTAAGTATAATCTGATTCATTGCCATGATTGGCTTACGATGAAGGCCGCTGTTGCTTTAAAGGAAAAAATGGGCGTTCCGTTGGTTGTTACTATTCATTCAACTGAGTACGATCGTTCTGGTTGGCTTTACCCGAATCAATGGTTTATTGATATAGAAAAAGAAGGAATGCAAAAGGCTGACCGTATCATCGCAGTCAGTGAGTTTACCAAACGAGTCATTGTTGAAAAATATGGCATAAATCCTGACAAAGTTGCTGTTGTCCATAACGCCGTTTACCCCATTGGTGAGGGGGAAAAACAGAAGGTCGTATTGTTCCTTGGTAGACTTACCATACAGAAAGGACCAGAGTTTTTCTTGCGTGCAGCTAAAAAAGTTTTGGAATATGAGAAGGATTGTCGTTTCGTTGTCGCTGGTATGGGTGATATGCTGCCCCGTCTTATCAACCAGGCTGTTGACATGGGTATAGCACAGAACGTTATATTCACAGGTCTATTGACTGAAGAAGAAGTAAAACATATTTACAGGATTGCCAATATTTATGTTATGCCATCTGTAAGTGAGCCCTTTGGTATAACTGCTCTTGAAGCAATGTCGGCTGGTGCCCCAACTATAGTTTCTAAAACAGCCGGTGTTTCTGAGGCGTTATATAACTCATTAAGGGTTGATTTCTGGGATACTGATGAGATGGCAAACAAAATTATATCACTACTTAGATATGACCCTCTACGTAGAACATTGGTTGAACGCGGAAAACGTGAACTAGAGTTGTTTACATGGGATCTTGTTGCCGATAGAACAATCGATGTCTACAAGGGGGTATTATAAAACATGACGTCGGTATGTTTGTACTTTGAAGTACATCAACCTGTTAGGTTAAATCGTTTCTCAGTTTTTAACATAGGCAAAAAATCTGATGCATTTTCAACCTATTTTAACCACGAGCTCAATAGATGGATATTTGAGAAAGTAGCAAGGAAATGTTATCTTCCAACAAACAACCTTTTACTAGATCTTATAAATGAGCACCAGGGCAAATTCCGGGTGTCTTTCAGCATCACAGGCACTTTTGTAGAATATTGTCAGCGTTACATACCTGAGCTGCTTGATAGTTTCAAAAAATTGTTTGCCACAGGGGCTGTTGATCTAATAGATGAAACATATTTCCATTCTCTGTCAGGTTTATATGATGATTTAGATGAATTCGAAGAACAAGTTAAGATGCACAGACAGATGATAAAAAAAATTTTTAACTACAAACCCAAGGTTTTTAGAAACACTGAAACCATATATGACAACCGCATAGCAAAGAAAGCTGCAGACATGGGATACAAAGGAATTCTTACTGAGGGTACTGAGAAGGTTCTTGGATGGCGTTCACCAAACTATCTTTACAAACCAGTTAACTCAGACATAAAAGTTTTACTTAGAAACTACACTTTGAGCGATGATGTAGGTTTCCGTTTTTCGGCCCGCGAATGGCCAGGTTTTCCGTTAACCGCTGATAAATATGCTAAGTGGATGTCCGGTTGTGATGGTGATTTGATTAATTTGTTTATTGATTACGAGACGTTTGGTGAACATCAGTGGATAGAAACCGGTATATTTGATTTCCTTAAGCATCTCCCTGGCGAGGTGTTAAAACACAATCACCTGGATTTTGTTACGGTAAGCGAGGCAGTAAACAGATACAACGTTGTCGGTGAAATCGATGTACCATGGGCCATATCTTGGGCTGATGCAGACCGTGATGTTTCAACATGGCTTGGTAACAACATGCAAATGGCATGTTTCAACGAACTAAAGGACATAGGCAAAAAACTAAAACAAATCGATGACAAAGACTTGCTATATGTATGGCGTCTTTTGCAGACATCTGACCATCTTTATTACATTTCAACAAAAGGTGCTGAGGATGGGGACGTACATGCTTACTTTAGCCCCTATGATGCTCCTTATGAGGGGTTTATCAACTATATGAATATCTTGCAGGATCTTAAACAAAAAGCCAATCAATAAAAAAAATTTCGGTGAGGAGAAAACACGGATGAATATAGTACATTTCTCATGGGAGTTTCCACCAGTTATATATGGTGGACTAGGAACTTTTGTCACAGATGTTACTAACAGGCAAGCAGCTCTTGGTAACGATGTTACGGTCTTTTCGCTTAATCGAGGTAACGTTCTCCATTTATATGAAAAATATAATGGTGTAGAAGTTTATCGGCCAAAAACACTTGATCTCTCATCAATTTTTTATCTCTGTGCAGACCATGAACTGCGTGCATGGGGCCCGTATTTCAAGTTTTTTGCAGATGTTCTCAGCTACAACGTAATATCTGCATCACAAGTTGTTAACACTATTGTTAAAAAAGAAGGTAAACATTTCGATATTGTTGATTCACATGACTGGCTCGGCATCATGGCCGGGATGGTAACAAAAAAAGAGCTAAACATACCTCTTGTTTTTCACGTTCATTCAACTGAGGTTGGTAGATCAACTGGTAGAGGATCACATACAATAAAAGACATCGAGTTTGAGGGTGGTCAGGCTGCGGATTGTGTCATAACAGTATCTAATGCTATGAGTGATGAGTTACAGAAACTAGGCTTCCCACCAAATAAGATAAGGGTTTGCTGGAATGGTGTTGATACCAAAAAATATGATCCTAATCTTATAAATCCAGAAGCAAAAAAGCAGTTGAGAAGAAGATACGGGATAAATGATAACGATAACATGATATTTTTCATAGGTCGTTTAGTCAGCGTAAAAGGAGTTGATAATCTAATCAAAGCAATGCCAAATGTTCTCAACAATTTCCCAAATTCTAAACTTGTCATACTTGGTGTTGGAGACATGGAAAATACCATTAGAGAGCTCATAAACAATTACAGGCTGCAAGAAAAAGTTATTTTAAGAAACGAGTTTGTTAGCGAAGAAGAGCGTATACTACATTATGCTGCATCAGACGTTGTTGTTCTACCATCGCTCTACGAACCATTTGGAATAGTATGCACAGAGGCGATGTCTATGGCGAAACCAATTGTTGTGGGTGCACGGGGAACAAATGGTATGCGAGAGCAAATAACACCAAATGGTGAAAAAAAATGTGGTATACACATAAATCCCCATGAACCAAATGACATAGCATGGGGGATAAAAACAGCTCTTGAATCAAAAGACAAAGCAGCATTGATGGGAATAAATGCTAGAGAGCGAGCAATTAATAATTTCGGTTTAGATATAGTCGCTAATAGAACCCTTGAAATTTATAAAGAATTTGTTAAATAACCAAGTTTATTTAAAAAAGGTGTGTTGGAGTATTATGAGAGAATGGATTGTTACAAACGGTCTTGGCAGCTATGCGTCATTAACACATTCTAATATTAACACAAGAAAATTCCATGGGCTGCTCGTAGCAAGTCTTGAACCACCAACAAAAAGATGGGTTTTTGTATCAAATGTCTTCGACAAATTAAGGATCGAAGATAGAACATACGACCTTAGAAACATAAAAGGTAAATTTGTTTTCGAAAATTTTCCATCTGTTTTATATGATATTGAGGATGTTCATATCAAAAAAACTTTTTTTATGGAATATGGTAAAAATACTTCTGTCGTCAAATATGGTATAATCACAGAAAAACCACTTGTGATGATTCACAATCCTGTTTTGAATTCTAGGCATTTCTATGATACAACAAAACCAGCTAACGTGTCATTTAGGCAAGAGGCCATAGATGATGGAGTTTCTATAAAGCCAAGTAACGTAAACAAAGAACTAAAGATGATATTGCATGAATCACTCTATGAACCAGATGAATACTGGGAAGAATTTTATTACGAAGGTGATCATGAGCGGAACGACTCATGTTTAGACCATAACCTTCACATAGGTGATTTTTACAGAGAAGTAAAAAGCCCATCTGAGTATTATCTTGTTTTTACTCTTGAAGATGAGGTGGACAGCAAACCGCTTGCGACATATGCTGGTGAGGTACAGAGGAAAAAAAGTTTATTGGAAAAAGCTGCCCTTAGCCAGAAATTCGAAAAACTGGTTTTATCATCAGACAATTTCATCGTTAAAAAAGGAAACGAGAAATCGATTATCGCCGGGTATCACTGGTTTGGTGACTGGGGCAGAGATACACTAATATCACTACCCGGTTTGACTCTTGTTACAAAAAGATACGATGATGCTAGGCAGATACTGCTTAATTTCGCCAGATACTGTAAAAAAGGTCTTATACCAAACACTTTCATTGATCGTGACTCAACACCGACTTACAACACAGTGGATGCATCACTCTGGTTCATAGACCGAGTCTATCAATATATGAAATATACAAATGACAAAGAATTTTTACAAACTATATGGAACACACTCCAATCCATCATCGAAAACTACCGCATAGGAACAGACTATGGCATTCATATGGACAAAGATTTTCTTATAAGTCATTGGCCTGGTCTCACATGGATGGATGTTAAAATCGGCGATAACTATATCACACCTCGTTCAAAGAAAGCGGTTGAAATACAGGCTCTGTGGTACAACGCGTTGATGGAAATGAGTGCCTTATCAAAAACATGTGGAAAACCAGACAACTATTATTATCTTGCTGAGTTAGTTAAAGAAAATTTCAACCATCAATACGATAAACAATACGACGTGGTTGACACCAAAGATTGGTCTTGCAGACCAAATAAAATATTCCTTGCGTCCCTTGATTTCTCTATGATTAGTAATGAAAAAGAGAAATTGATTGTAGATGATGTGGAAAACAGGTTGTTAACTATTTTTGGTTTGAGAACTTTATGCTCTGATGATTCTAGATACATGGGTAGTTATATTGGTAATTTCAACAAAGATTTAGCTTACCACAATGGATGTGTATGGACATGGTTGCTAGGTC
>JBFYMH010000031.1:0-7367 GCA_041305005.1 Thermoplasmatales archaeon
CCAGTTGGAAACTTGGTTGTTGGTAACAACATTTTTGAGAATTTGTATTGCGGTGTTTATGCAACGGTTCTAACCAGATTAAATCATATATATTACAATAATTTTGTAGGTAATTATCTAAATGCTTTTGATAATGGTACTAACATATGGTACAAATCAAAAATAATCGGTGGCATGGGAAACTATTGGGATGACTACACTGGAAGCGACAACAACAGCGATGGCATAGGGGATAGCCCATACGATGTACCACCGTTACCATTCCGCAATAAAGATAGATATCCATGTATGAAACCTATAGACACAGGAAATATTCCAAGTTCATACACGGAACTTATTCAGAGTAGCCCACAAGTTCAGCCTCAAGTAAATCCGCAGAGCAACCCACAAATTAATCTGAATATTAAACAAATTGATCAAACATTAAAGATGACACAACAAAGCAGTCCGATTAAAAACTAAAACTCCATATATTTTTTGAATTGAAATTAGTCTAAAAACTGTTTTTTAGTTTTTGGTAATAGGACGTTTGTTCTATAAAGTTTAAATATAATTATTGATAAATATTAACATGATAAATAATATCTATGTTTTGAGAGGAAAAATATGAAGGTAAAAATCTTGGCAGTGATGATTATATTGATGTTTTGCTCAATCTCTGCGTTCAGTACTCAAACCAATTCCACTGCGAGAAAAGTGCAATCCGAAAGACCTGTAAGCGAATATGGCGGACCGCTGTTGGATTATAATTTCATATACAAGGTAGTTGAAAATCTAAGCAATATCGTCAAAACATATCCTGAAGGGAGAGATTTTGGAACTCCTGGCGAACATTATGCTCGTGATCTTGTTAAAGGATGGATGGAGGAGATTGGTTTACAAAATGTTCACACAGATAAAATAACAGGCGAATGGACTAAAGAAGACAGCTGGCAAAATCTTCGCAATTTCATTTTAGATCCTGACTATTACTCAGACCCATGGATTGAAGAACTTGATTTAAAGAAGAATTTTACTAAATGGTATCTAAATGTAAAAGTATATGACAAAAAGAACAATTTAGTAGATGAAAGGAATTTCTCTAGAGGAACCTGTTTCCCATTTTTAAAAGAAGAAAAAGAAAATCAGCCGCACAATGTAACAATGAAAAATATAAGAATTTATGATGATTTTAAGTTTGGTATACAAGATAGAATTGTATTAATCGAGGAAGACTGGCGCGACCCATATGGCTGGTGGACTTCCAATATGAGTAAATTAAAAAGAATGAACGTAAAAGGTTTTATTCTAATGGACTGTTTTGATGAAACCTTTTTTATGATGCCCTCGGGCATATCCTCTCCAGTTTGTCCCCGTTTTTCAAAACCTGGTTTTTCAATAAACGGCTCTAGCGGAAAATGGATAAAAAGTTATCTAAAAGATTCCAATTATATTGTAAAAGCAGATTTTTGTTCTGAATGGGCATGGGAAAATGTTGATAGTTATAATGTGCTTGGTGAAATTCCAGGTAACTCTTCGAAAGTAGCAATAATCAACACTTTTTATGATGGTTGGTGGAATCAGGCAACTTGTGACCAAGCAGCGTCTCTTGCATTAATACTAGGACTTGCTAAGTATATAGTTGATAACGATATCAAACCCGAGTTAACTTTAAAGTTTATTGCATGGGGTGGCCATGAACAATATTTCCGTGGTGCATTGCATTATTTGAAAAACAATTCAATAAAAAAATATGGTTGTTTGCCACAAAACATTGATGGCCAAGAGGATATAGTATACGTTATAACCCCGGGCAATATTGGATTTAATTACACTTATAATATGAGTTTTAATGTTGGACATAAACGTGATGATGCATTAATGAAATACATGCAAGATGTGGCAAGAGAACTAGATTACACAGAAAGGACAGGTATCGGTATCACTGGCGAACCAAGTGTTTATGGTACGGAAGGTTATAGGTTTTATCATGGACATCATTACCCGGAAAGATACTGCAAACATGCCATTGAATTTGATAGATGGCCGTTTCCAGGATACCACCGGGATGGAAATAACCATAATTTAGGAGATGTTTTTAGCGAAATCAACGACACTCTTTATATCGCCGACTGTGAGGTGATAGCTGAGATAATATTTAGACTAACTGTCGTAAAAATAACTGTCTAGTTAAACATCATCAAATCAGTAAAAAACTCGCAAAGCAGTCAAACTAAAAACTATGAGATGCAAAGTTTAATGAGACTAGAGCTGCGACACTGTATTTGGTACTGGAATAGGCATGCATGTTATTAGTTATATTTTATTAAACATATCTTTGGCATTTGTTCTGTTTTTATACCAAAATTATATATAGTTTAAATATATAAGTTAATTATATATAAAAGTAATATAAATATTGCTCTGTGGTTAAAAGATACAAGAAACGTAAAGATAGTTGAAAGGCATGAGTAAAAAGAAATCAACGTACGTTATAAAAATTAGTGCATTACTACAGCACAAGATATTTGGCATAATATTATCAATATTTTTAATAACAACAGTTTTTTCATCATTATCATTTACAGCAAAAAGTGAAAACAATAAATTAATTAATAATATTTCAAGTAAATTTAGTGAAAAAATATCAGAGATCTACACGAGATTATCAAAAGATAACGATAATAATAAACCAGGTGGCTTTTTCAAGAAAATTATAAATTTCGTAACTAACAGAAGTACTGACAGAAAAGAAATTCTTCCGCTTCATGTTGTAACAAATTACAATGGCACTGAAAAAATCACTAAAATGAAACTATTAAGACCAACCAGCATAGATGTCGATGGCGATGGAGACAAAGACATACGCGTAAGCGTCTTTCGTATACCTAGTATAGATCTAAAACCACCAGCACTCGCTATGAAGACGATATTAGTTGTTCACAGACTCATGGGTATGAATAATATAAAGAATGACCTTTTTGAGATATACCTAGAATATTATCCTAGGATCATTACAAAATTTTTCTACCTCACACTAAATATGGATCTTGTCAGAATAGGTTATCAATCACCGGCTGGAGGTGAAGTCCCAAAAACGTTCATTTTAACAGATAAAACAGCACCACATTTCTTATATCCAAAATTAAAAACTACACACAAGATTTCTGTAAATCCTGGTTCAGCAACCGGAAAACACCCATTGAATTTAATTCTATCATTTATCGATCTGCAAAATTACACATTTTACCAGTCCCAAGGTTATGCGGAATTAAAAATTATGGTAAATTACAGTCCTGCTGTCAAAATCAAAGATATAACATTCAATAGGTACAAAGACAAAATAATTGGTAAAGGACAAACCTTAGAGATCATAAGGGATGAAAAACCATCTAATGTCACATTCAGTTACAACCAGGAAACAGATTACCTTGATGAAAATAAAATAGATGAAAGTAAATCTAGTACATTCACTGTAGGAGACATACCAAAACACATGGAAATTAGTTGGTCACTCGGGAAAAATGGGTATTTAGATATTAATACAAATAATGAAGACATGGGATATTTCAAGGCATCAATAAATAATGCCATATTGTTTGGTTTTGACCCTGAAACTGAAACTAATATTCATATAGGTTGGGAAAATAGGACGCTAAAATCATATTTTATATTTAATCTGTCTCTAGAGGTCTATACTTCAGTTGAGTTAGAAGATTTTTATTTCATTTTAACTAATTTTTCCGAAAAAATCCCGGGTAATAACTCGATAAAAAACCCCAAACTAGAGTTAACAGCATCACGTTTGATCTTGAATCTTAACAGCGGTGCTAAAGTAGGTAATTATTTTACACAATACTTTTTATTTCCAATAATACCTGGAATTTTGAGTGCAACCTCCATGGACTGGCATTCAGAAAATCTACAAATAACAGCAACTAATTTTACAGTTGATATAATTTATCCACAAAATTCTAGTGAAACACCTGCACCATCTACAGATCTTTTAGATGCTGATAATACATCGAATCCTCATTTTTTTGTAAACTATTTAGATATATCCTCTAAAAAATTAAGTTTATCATATGATTTAATGAATGGTAGTTTGTCTGCAAATGGTGACGGAAATATAGATATCAGAGGATTTGATTTTGTTGGAAAAAATGCTAGAACTTCTTTTTCGTCTTTAAGCCTTTATCTTTCTTCTTCAATGGATCTTCTATCTGGGGATGAAAAGAAGATTTTGGTTTCAGGTAACGGCTTTTTAGAGATCGTGAATTTATCTCATAATTGGCACACCAATATTTCCAATATAATTTTTCAGACAAAATTAATTAGAATGTCAGGCGATTTTTCATTTATCCCAAATAAAAAAACAAATGATAATATTACGATAAATGGTACAGGTAAGGGTCATCTAAAAATTGATGATTTATATTTTTATATTAGATTTTATGAAATCGCTTTCTCAGTTAAATTTTCCCATTTGAATATCTCTTCAAATCTTTCAAGTGGTATATATTCTGCATTAGCATTTGACTCATCCGGTAATATAACACTGAGTATCACAAATGGTTTTCTAGAGATTAAAGATATAGATTGTAGGAGCTACAATTTTATTTCTGATGTCAGAATTACAAAGATTTACTCAATCAAGTTGTCGGGTGATTTTTCATTAGATTTAGCCTCTCAAAAAATCGACGATAACACTACTTTATCTATGATAACTAGTAATGGCAGAGGATATCTGGAGATTAAGGAGTTCTATACTTATAGTAAAGATATTTATAGCAACAATGATTTTTATGAACGCGAGTTTACATTTTCATGTTTAAATATCTCTTCTTTGAATTTGGAAACCGCTCAATCTATAATACGGTCTTCGAATTTTAAAGAGAACCTGTCTGTTTTTATTGAAAATGGTATTTTAAATATTACCGATGTAACTCATAAGAGTGCCAATCTGGGAGTAACTACTAGAAAAACTCAAATTGATTTAATTAGATTATCAGGTGATTTTTTATTTGAAAGAGAATTGAATGATAACCTTCTAAAAAGTAGTGCAACAGGGACAGGTTATCTTGAAATTAAGAATTTTTATAGTTATACAAAATATGACGATATTTCTGATGAATTTTCGTTTTCTTACTTGAATCTCTCTTCATACCAATCAAATATTATGTACAATACATTATATCTTAATTCATCCCGTAGCCAGAATCTTACAATCGCTGTAGATAATGGTTTAATGGAGATTAGGGATTTAAATTATAAAACTAAAGAAAATGGTTTGATTTTAAGAAATTGGTATTTCGGCTTGATTAACGCTTCCAAAAATTTGTTGTTAAATTTTGAATCGACAAACTTTTACCTTACTAGAATCGCAACTGGTAACGATGGTTCTTTTAAAATAAGAAATATTAATATTTATCAATATGGAAACCAACTTAACATAGATTCAATAAATATATCTAAAGATTCATCTTTTGTCTATTTACTCCCAATTGACGACGATGCTGAAAATCATAGTGTATTCGTTAAAAATTTTGATGGTGCCATTGAAATTTGTGGTATATCTTCATCAAATACATATTTGGATGCAATAGATAATATATATCTAGAAGGAAACGGCGATATTAAAATCAAAAGATGGTTTGATGCCGATACCTCTGAGGGACATATTTATTTAGAAAGCCAAAATGGTCTCACACTTGATCTATTCTCAATTCAGCTTGATAACGGAATTAAATATCATATAGAACGCCAAGGAACAATTGCGGGTTACATCGGACCAGGTTTTATGCATATAGGTGTCGATTTAAACGGTGATGGTGATGGCTTTATATTCATAGATAGTTCAGATATAGACTTTGAAGATGTACTATTCACATATACGAGCAGTTCGTTAAACAGAGAACTTCGTTTTACGCCAAACATTGAATCATTTGATGCAGATTCATTTTTACTTCAGTGGGACTCTTTCACTTTGAATAACGAAGACAATACAGTCATACCTTATAATTGGTATAAAACAGGTGACCTTTCAGCTGATTTCGACATCGGACTCATGGATGGTGATAATTACTACCAGCTATGGCCTCTCGATGATTTAAATGAAGGCGATCAGGAGTTAGAGGCAACCGAATACTTATATAACGAAGGTGCACAACCACTTGAAACCGGTCCCCCTAAACCACAAAAACCAGTTGGGCCACACGGTGGAATAATACTAGGGCGTATTGTAGAAGGAAACAGTTATACATTTTCTACCTTAAACAATGATATTGATCAGCTTCTATCATATAAATGGGATTGGGGAGATGGAACATATAGTGAATGGCCAGCGTACTTACCCTCCGGCGTGGGCGTTACTGGCACGCATACCTGGGCTGGAATTGGAAGCTATAGCATTCATGTAAAAGCTAAGAATATGAATGGGGAAGAGAGTGGCTGGTCAGATGCATTGTCAATAACAGTAAGGCATCAAATATCTGGTGATGAGCAAAGTGAGAACCAGAATGAAGAATTAGTTGGACAAAATCAAAATTATAATCAGGGGCAACCAATTAACTCTTAATAAATAAACAGTTGTTTTATAGGATATTTGTTCTATAAAATTTATATATGACAAAAAGTTTATATGATATTTGTTCTATAAAGCTTATGTATTGGTTGAGAAATATATTATATGTGTAATAATATCTATAGTTAAGATTAAAAACATATAGACATTAATTTAAGTTATTGTAAAGGGAGGTCGAAGAGGTTGAAGGGCAATAAAATTAGATATTTTATTACAGCAGCAATATTATTTATTTTATTAACAGGAACTATCCCCCTTACAGCAAGTAGTATAGCGCATTATGTTTTTCCTGCTAAGGAATCAGATATCTCTAAGATACCCAATCAATCAGAAATTCCGGAGACGATTAGTGAAGAAATTACTCTGTACAGAGTAGACATAAATGGTAGATTTACACCCATACGGGCATCTATAACATTTGAAAAAGGGCAAGACCTGGAGAAAGCAATTGCAGAGAAGTGCAAAGAATTATGCAAAAATGATGAAGAGATGAAACAATCTATTGACAAAAGCGGAGAAGAGTCAGAATGGATTAAGATCGAATCCATGGGGAATGGAACGCACAGAGCTTTTCGTCGAATTATATTTCCTCATCGAAAAGTTATATGGCGACTAACGATACAATATAGTTATTTCTCAGAGAATAGTTATACAAATGTTACAATAAATGAAATTGAAAAATCGTGGAAAGGCCCACATTCTGTTAGACTAACTGGATTTACAGGTTATGTGAATTTCAAACCACGCAGATTGCTTGGTATTAGATTGTTTGGTAGCACGATCATCCAAGGTTATGCAAAGGCAA
>JBFYMH010000032.1:0-3237 GCA_041305005.1 Thermoplasmatales archaeon
GACTAATCTTTCATTAGATCTTCTCCACCTTCGAACTGTAGTTGAATTTCTGTGTAAACATCTTCTACGCCCATGTATTTTTCTTTGCCTGTTGGTATGAGCCTCGTGTTTTTTCCGAAACCTTGTATGATTTGTAGTATCCCTTCGCTCATCTCCCTATATATCGAGGGTTCTTCTTTTGATATCGCTTGGTAAAGCTCTTCTGGTTCTTCTGACCATCTTTGCACATTTTCCATTTCTTGTTTTGATAGCATGTCTGCCTTGCTTAGTATGTTTATTTGTGGTTTGTTAAGTCTAAAACTAGTGTTTATGGATAGTAGTTGTTGTGATACAAAACCTGATGCCGTCTTTGCAAGTGCATGGTCAAGCAAATAAGCGATTATTGATCTCTGTGGGTTTAAGAACTCTACTATGTATTTTCCTGCTTCTCTGAACACAAAAAGCTCCAGTTGCCCCGGTGTGTCCATCAGTACATAGTCTGTTTTGAATGATTCTATACTTTTTTTAATATCAGATGTGTTTAATGCTATCATATCTGCGCATGCTATCTGCGCGCCATTTGGTCCTAGCTCATATGTATCCATTATCTCTTTCAGGGATATCCAGTCTCTTATATCAACATCTGGTTCATATGGCAAGTTTTCTGCACCTGGATCCAGATTAACAGTGACAACGTCTACGCTTCTCAGCTCCATCCATCTTTTAAAAGTGTTAGTTAGAGTTGATTTACCTGAACCAGCTGTGCCAATAAAATACAAAAATATTTCTTCTTTCATAATTTAGCTTCCACGTATCTCGTTCATATGATGCACACGTTTATCTAAAAGCTCTTTTTTGCCAATGTCATGTCTGATGAATATATGATCACTTTTAACATATTTCAATGCTTTTTCACATGTTTCCTCAGCATCAGACAACGCATCTGCAATACCAACAATGGCAAGGGAACGTGAGCCCATCGTAAGAACATGTTTATCTTTTTTGTCAACTGATGCATAAAATAATTTCGCACCTGTTTTACTAATCATATTTTCGTCAACAGAGATTTTTTCTCCAACCATGCTTTTAATCCCGTAGCCCTCAGGCACAACATATTTACATACAGTTGATTTCTTTTTCAACCTCATCTTTTTGCTACTTAGATTGCCATTTATCATTGCTTCACAGATGTCAACAAAATCTGTTTCCAAAAGCGGTAAAACATTCATTGCCTCAGGGTCACCGAAACGTGCGTTAATCTCTATTATCTTTGGTCTGTCAGCTGTGAGCATAAACTGTCCATATATTGGACCAACGTATCTACAACCTTCTTTGTCCATAGATTCTATGATCTTTTGTAGAATAGTTGTTCCTTCTTCGTACTCACTCTTTGACAAAAATGGTAAGAGACCATTTGAACATGAATAAGATCCCATGCCACCTGTATTTGGGCCTTTATCATCAGGCAATAATCTTTTATGATCCTGAACAGCGGGTAGAGGCATTATACTATGCCCATCTGAAAAAGCCTGTAATGTGAACTCCTCCCCAACCGCTTTTTCTTCAATTAAAACCTTAGCGGCGCCACCGATTTTTTTTGATATAACTTCCTCAACATAATTGACAGCTTCTTTTATTCCATGAAAGTGATCACCAGACACTCTAACTCCTTTACCACCTGTGAGTCCAATGGGTTTTATTGCCACTTCGCCGTTAAAATCCTCGATGAATTTTTTTGCTTTTTTTGCATCTGTGAAACTCTCATATTTTAGTTGGCCGCAAACCTTGTGTTTCTTAAGTAGATTACGCATCCATTCTTTGTTAGTCTCTATTCTAGCTGCCTCGCGTGTCGGTGAACTAGCAGGTATGCCATTTTTTTCTAACTCGTTCACAACGCCAGATTCTAAAGGGGCCTCTGGGCCAACAATAGCCAAATCAATTTTTTTCTTTTTAGCAAACTCAACAATACTTTTTACATTGGTATCCTTTTCAATTAAGACATCTTCAGAAAGACTTTTAATACCAGGGTTCATGTTATACATAACGGAGTAAAGATGCGCGTTTTTAGAACGACAAACAGCATCACAGATAGCATGTTCTCTAGCGCCACCGCCAACTACCAGTATATTCAAATTAGATTCCTCCCAGAACTTTTTTTTGAATAATGATTCAAATATTTAACTCTAGTCTATTTTTTCGCTCTATAATACGATTGTCCATCAATAATTTTAGTTTCTATTTTATCCAGTTCCTCTAATGTCTTTGATATTCTCAACCAATGCGCCCAATCATATCCAAGCGCCTTAGGACTTTTTTCTAATCCAATTCCATTTGATATTTCTGCATAGGTGTATGCATTGGGATAATGTTCATTCAAAAAATTGTATACTTTGTCGGCATATTCTTCAATTTCATTTTTTTTATTCCACTTACTTTCATCAATTGGCAAATTATCACCAGAAATCACATGTTCACTATATTATTTAAAATATTGGTACACCCGATTAATCATCACTCCGTTCGACGCTGTGTTTTTACTACTCGGCACCAGACAATTTACCAATGCCTTATTCTGCAACCTAAAAAGGAGCATGAGACACTGCCACAAGTGGGATTGGATGCGAAGCCTGAAAAGGGACAGATTTGTTCAAGCGTTTGCATAGATTAACTATCCTGTTCCAGATACTAAGACAAATATTAAACATATAAAAACAAAATAACTTACTTTTTTCTTTTCCTCAAATCTTTTGCATTGCTATATGATGGTTTATAAGTTTCCTTTGTTTCATCTCCGATACCATATGATGGTTTATGGTTTTCTCTAAATTTTTTTCCTTTCTTAAATAAACCCATTTTTCCTTCCGTAAACCTACAATTTCGTGTTTTAATTTTGTTTTTCCTTTTTGTATATCCTTAGTTTTTCTTCAGTTTATTAACTATATCTATCATCTCGTTTATTTTTTCCTTTATTTTCTCCTTTGACTCTTGGAACTCATTATCTAATTGTTTTATCTTTGTATGAAGGATGTCCATCTCTCTGATGATACTTTTAATCGTATCTCTTATTTGATCAATTTCAGATTTATCTTCGAGGTTGTCTTTCTCTTTACTGCACTCTTCTTGCTTCATATTTTTCCCCCATAAAATCTATTCCAAATCTTTCTCCATTTTTCTATATTTATATTTATCTGCGTCTCTACTCATTTTTCGCCCATCTTGCAGTTTTAAAACAACTACAAGTTTATAAATCCTCAGATA
>JBFYMH010000033.1:0-3850 GCA_041305005.1 Thermoplasmatales archaeon
TGTTAACGTAGAAGGGTTTAAATCTTTTTTGTAACTGGAAAAAACATAACAGCAATGATGGGAAGAAGCAGAGAGGTGAATTTTTTTATTAGAGGGGGTAATTAATTGGATGGGTCTCTAATTGGAAAAAGTCGTTATATTACGGCTTCTTCCCATTGCCGTCAAGTAAATAAAATATTTTAGGGTTTTAAGTGCCTTTTTCGCAGATGAGTACATACACGTATATACTTGTATTTATGCAGATAAAAATTTTCAAAAAGATAAGTAGAAAATTAAATGTATTCATCCCAACTCTTAATCTTCAAATCTTTTAAGGATGTCCTGCTTATTGCTTCAACAAATCTTTTTGCAAGCTGCAAATTTGTTATAAGTGGTACATCAAAATCAACTGCTTTTCTCCTTATAAGATAGTCATTGTCTAGTTCGTCTTTTTCTATGTTTTTTGGTATGTTTATAACCAAGTCGACTTTCCCATCTGCTATATATGTCAGAGTGTTTGGCTCTTGGTTTTCTAGCGGCCAATATAATATTTCTGCTTTTATTCCGTTGGCTTCCAAAAAGTCTGCTGTTCCTTTTGTGGCGTAGAATTTAAATCCCATTTTATCTAGTGTTTTTGTGTCGTTGAGGAATTCTGCTTTGCTGTGTATTGGTCCGGTAGATAGTAGTATTGTTTTCTTTGGTAGTTTAAACCCTACGGATATCAGGCTTTTTAGGAATGCTTCATTGAAGTCGTCGCCTAGACATGCTACCTCGCCGGTTGATGTCATTTCCACGCCTTGTATGGGGTCTGAGCCTTTTAGTCTGGTGAACGAAAACTGTGATGCTTTGATGCCAACGTAATCGAGATCAAATGATGAACGGTCCATGATTGGTACTGTTTTGTTCATCATTATTTTTGTGGCTAGGTCTATGAAGTTTATTTTGAAAACTTTTGATACAAATGGGAAGCTCCTTGATGCTCTTAGGTTGCATTCTATTACTTTTACGTCGTTGTCTTTTGCTATGAACTGTATGTTGAATGGACCTGTTATGTTTAGTGATTTTGCGATTTTTTTTGTGATTATTTTTATTCTTCTCATAGTTTCTAAATAAGTTCTTTGTGGTGGTAGAACCAAAGTTGCATCACCTGAGTGAACCCCTGCATTTTCCACATGTTCTGATATCGCGTAACAATATAGATTGCCATGGTTAGCTACAGCATCGATCTCTATTTCTTTGGCACCTGTTATAAACTTGCTTATGACTACAGGGTGTTCCTTGTTTATTTCTGAGGCTTTTTTAAGATATTCTTTCAGTTCTTCTTTACTCAGGGCTATACTCATTGCTGCACCGCTTAGCACATAGCTTGGTCTAACAAGTACAGGGTAGCCTGCTTTGTTTGCAAACTCTTCAGCAGCCTCCAGGCTGGTTAGTTCTTTCCATTCTGGTTGGTCAACTTGTAGTTTGTCTAATAGTTGTGAGAATTTGTGTCTATCCTCTGCAGTATCGATATCAAGTGGCGATGTTCCTAGTATACGGACACCTGATTTAGATAATGGCAATGCCAAGTTGTTTGGTATCTGACCACCCATTGAGATTATTGCTCCCAGTGGTTTTTCTTTATCGCAGATATCCAGTATTCGTTCCAATGTTAGTTCATCAAAATACAGTTTGTCGCATATGTCGTAGTCTGTGCTGACTGTTTCTGGGTTGCAGTTGACCATTATTGTATTGTATTTCAGGTTTCTTAGTGTAGCAACTGAGTTTACACAACACCAGTCAAACTCAACAGATGAACCAATCCTGTATGCCCCGCCACCTAGTACGATAACCTGGTTTTTTTCTTTGAAATCCAAATCGTCTTTACAGGCATTGTATGTTAGGTAAAGGTAGTTGGTTTTAGCTGGGTATTCTGCTGCCAGGGTATCTATTTGTTTAACAAACGGCAGCACTCCTTGTTTTTTCCGCTTTTTTCTGACATCCATCTCAGTGGTTTTTGTTGTTATAGCTATTTGTTTGTCTGAGAAACCTTTTTGTTTTGCTTCGATTAAAAGTGATGATGACAGATTACGAAGTTGATATTTTTTTACTTTTTCTTCCAAGTCTATTATGTTTTTTATTTTATGTAGGAACCATCTATCTACTTTGGATAGTTCATATATCTTGTCGATGCTGTATCCTTGTTTCATCGCCTCAACTACGGCAAACATTCTTTTGTCAGTTGGTTGAGAAAGTTCTTTTTCCAGGTTGTTAAAATTTATGTTGTTGCATGTAATACCATTCATTCCGACATCCAGCATTCTTATTGCTTTTTGTAATGATTCTTCGAAGCTTCTGCCGATGGCCATTACCTCTCCGACTGATTTCATTTCTGAGCCGATGATTTGGCTGACTCGCCTAAATTTTTGTAAATCCCACCGCGGGTATTTTACGACAACATAATCCAAGGCAGGTTCGAAGCATGCTGAGGTTTCGCCAGTGATTATATTTTTAACCTCATTTAGACTGTAACCCAATGCTAGTTTTGTCGCAATGAAAGCCAGCGGGTAGCCTGTTGCTTTTGATGCCAGAGCTGAGCTTCTACTGAGTCTAGCGTTAACCTCTATTATGCGATAATCCTCTGATTTTGGGTCTAGGGCGAACTGTATGTTGCATTCGCCGACTATGCCAAGTTTTCTTATCACTTTTATAGAAATTGCTCTGAGTTTGAAGTTCTCAGATGACGTTAGTGTCTGGACTGGTGCAACGACTATGCTCTCACCTGTGTGTATGCCCATGGGGTCAACGTTTTCCATTGAACAGACCACTATGCAGTTGTTGTATTGATCTCTCACAACCTCGTATTCGAGTTCTTTCCAGCCACCAAAATATTCTTCGACCAGTATTTGTTTTGTGTATGAAAAAGCTTTTTTTGTTAACTCAACCAGTTGCTTCTCATCGTATGCAACACCAGAGCCCAAACCACCCAATGCATATGCTATTCTGCACATCACAGGGTAACCGATTTCTTTTGCTACTTTCACTGCTTCTTCTATGTTTGTGACAGCCTTGCTTGCTGGTACTTTTAGGTTCATTTCCTTTATTTTTTTTACAAAAAGATCACGGTCTTCTGTATTTAATATAGCCTCAACTGGTGTTCCTAGGATTTCGACTTTGTATTTTTTGAAAACACCTTTCTCTGCTAGTTCTACACCAACGTTTAATGCTGTTTGTCCACCGAAACCAAGTAAAACACCATCTGGTTTTTCTTTTTCAATTACTTTTTCAACAAAATAAGAATCGATTGGCAAAAAATATACCTTGTCTGCAAGATAATCTGATGTTTGTATTGTTGCAATGTTTGGGTTTATTAATATGGTTTTTATTCCCTCTTCTTTCAATGCTTTTATAGCCTGACTACCAGAATAGTCAAACTCCCCCGCTTGACCTATGCGTATAGCACCAGAGCCCAATAGTAAAACTTTTTTGATTTTCTTCTTCATTTAGTTGACCTCAGGAACATGTCAAATAAAAACTCAGTATCATCTGGGCCTGGTGATGCCTCTGGATGAAACTGTGTACCAAAAAATGGTTTCGAGATGTGATGTATACCCTCGTTTGTTTTGTCGTTATCATTGTAAAACCATTCACGCCAATCCTCTGGTAGTGTCTCTGAATCAACTGCGTAACCATGGTTCTGTGAAGTTATGTAGCATCTTTTTGTACCAGCTTCTACACATGGTTGGTTGTGGCTTCTATGACCATATTTTAGTTTGTATGTGCTGGCACCAGCTGCCAAACCCAGTATTTGTGAACCCAGGCATATGCCAAGTATTGGTATGTTTTTTGAAAAAGCCCTTTTAACATTCTGTATAGTGGTTTTGCATAGTCG
>JBFYMH010000034.1:0-17654 GCA_041305005.1 Thermoplasmatales archaeon
GGTTTTAGTTGTTCTGCTAGAGGCCCATAGGAAACGATTCCTTTGCTCATTGGCTCTTGTATGAATATCTTGTCATCTACCAATTTTTGTACTATGTGACTTATTGTTACCATAACAAACACCCTCTGTTTTGTGACTATAATCACATAATGTATTTATATAACTTTTTGTTATAGTATTATATGATAGCATGATTAGAAAAAACAGTATCCTGAAATATCTGTTTTTCTCGGCTAATCTGTCACTTATATTCGTAATCACCTCCCCTATAATTTTTGGAAACTCAATAAATTACGAACAAGAAAAAACCATTCGACAAGAACTTTCTGCACCATATGTTTTTGCTGATTTCACTTGGTCACCTAGATATCCAGATGTTGAAGAGAGTATTACCTTCATATCAACCTCATCCCACGATGGAACAGTTATTGATGCAGATTGGAGCTTTGGTGACGGATCTATGGGGCATGGATCGATAGTATCACACACTTACAATAAAAAAGGAACATATATCGTACATTTGCAAGTAACAACATATTACTATGATCCTGTGGAACATGATGTGGAACATGGTTATGACTCTGCATCTCATTCCGTTGAAATAGGATATCCTTATCCAAAGTTTAATTGGTCACCAAAAGAACCCAATGTTGGAGAAAACGTTACATTTGATGCATCAGAAAGCTGGAGTCCAAAAGGCGATATAGTGGAATATAACTGGAGTTATACAGATTCAAACGAACCGAATAAAATAATTGAAATGGGTCACGGTAAATCTTTGAATTATAGATGGAATAAACAAGGAAATTACAATGTAACCTTAAATTTAACTGACGATGAGAATAACATGAACGAAATAACAAAGACCGTAGTTGTATCAATATTAAGAATAGAAAACGTTACAGGCGGCTTTGGCCACTTAGTTTTTCAAATAAGAAATCGAGGCAATGTTTCTGCTGAAAATATTATTTGGAATGTTCGTATTTATAAACGTCATTTTAGAATATTGAGAGGAATTTCCAGAACTGGCACAATAAATAACCTTAAATCAGGAGAAACAACATCTGTGGATATTGATCGGTATGGAGTACGTTTTGGAAGGATAGTTGTGCTAATTACTGTTGAAACAGATGGAGTAAAAATCACGGAACATGCACATGGATTTATGTTTGGACGACATCTTCGTATTCCTAATTAGATAATATGGGGTATAGATATGAGAGAAAGTAATAATATGATAAACTCCTTGGGAAGGGTAGTTAAACTACTAGTAATATATATAAAAAGGAAACACTTTTATATAATGAAAGTTATATATAATTTCGTAATTAAACCAAATAATACATTAAAAAGTGTAAGAAATGTACAACAATATTTAAATATGGGGGAAAGTAAATAATATAGTGAAAATATAATAAATGGTGATAAAAAATGACAAAAAATCTTAGGACTGTTAAAGCAAGCATCCTAATGGGTGTAATTCTAATTAGTATATTTGCCGTATTAATGCCATCTGCTTCAGCAGGCATATTCAAATGTGACGCGCAAATAAAAGTAGAACTAGCAAATCCGGAACAGTCAAGATTCGTTGCACCTCTAGAAGGACAAGTAGAAATGAAATTAAAAGTAGGCTATATAATAACAGGACTTATGTCCCAAGCAGCTGTAAATCGTTTTTCAAAAGTTCAGCCGGCTCAGATTACCCTTTCAGTTGAGGAAACTCCTTCTTTTTGTACTGCTACTATCGAGAATAATGTTGTTAGTCCTGAGATAAAAACTGGTTGGAGCTATGATGAAACTGCTACTTTACTTATTTCATTTAAAGAAAATGCTCCTGCAATTGGGCCAGTAGTTATCAAAATTAAAATGCAATCCATAAGACTTAATGCTGTTTTATTCGAAATAAAAGCAGCAACATACTACGGTGAAATTTCATTCACACCTACCTATCGACCGATTATAGATGTTACGCCTAGAGTTACTTATGTAGAAACCAATCCAGGAAAATCTATAGACATACCAATTGATTTAACTAATCTAGGTAATGCAAACACAGAGTTTATTCTTGATATAACAAATGTCCCAGAGGGTTGGATCGCTAGTATACCTGCAAATATAAAAGTGCCATCCGCATCAAATGGCGAAACTTCAAAAACAACAGTTATGCTCCAAGTAACACCACCATATGGATTCGGTTATCATGACGATACAATAAATATTGAGCTATCAATTTACGGACGATACTATGCTGGCTCTGGTACCACTAATGCAACTACTCTTAGAACAGAGATATATTCACCTACTGTCACGATTAAGAGCAGAGGTTTCTCTACGCCAGGATTCGAAGCAGTCTTTCTAATATTTGCGATCGTCGGCATAGCGTTCATTGTTAAGAAAAGACAAAAAATAAAGAAAAATTAAAAATGATGCAGATATCAAAGAGCTGTCTAGCATCATTTCATTTTTTAATTTTTAATATATATCTGAAGACTTTGTATTACATGCTCTATATCAATAATATAAAAATTGTAATAGTTGTATAGGAATATTTAAATATAAAGAAAAATAATAATAAATATTAAATATATAGGAACATGATGGCGATTAAACGATGAATACAAATCTTAAAGTTGCCAAAACAGGCATAATAATGGGAATACTAATGATTAGCTTATTCGCTTTTGCTATGCCTACAACTTCAGCAGGACCAATTAAAAATCGTTTTGCCAATGTTTATGCTTGTTATCCTAAAGTGACAATAGATTACGATACTGAAGTTGCCAATGATCCATTTCTACCGGTGGACATGATAAAAGATATACCAATCAATGTAAGTTACTCAGTTACAGGTTACTTTGCAAAAGATATACTGCCATATTATGAAGAGAGTGATAATTACATTCATTTGTATGTAGATGAAACACCTGATTGGTGTACTGCGGCTATATCGCCAAATCTACTAAAATTCAAAGCTACTACCACAGGACTAACAGAAGCATCTTTGTTAAATATAAAAGTTAATGGGGATGCAGAGGCTTTTTTTGTGGGTAAAATAAAGATTAGAGCAGAAGCGGAAAAGTTTGGCGCTGTGGCCAGTGGAATTTTTTACCAAGATATTACATTTACTCCAGGCTATTTACCTTTGTTGGATATAGATGTTGTTAAAGACACTTATAAATTGATTGGACCATATGACACTGCAAATTTCGGCATCAACATAGAAAACATGGGGAATGCAAAAACAAAGATTATATGTAATCTCATAGATGTCCCAGATGGTTGGTCTGCCCATATTGATACTTCTGCGTCTACAATAATTGGATCAAAAACTAGCAGCGAAGATACAAATAAAACAATTCAACTTGTCGTTAAACCACCTTATGGATTTGGATATCACGATGAGCGGCAAGAGATTAAAATTTCTATTGTACCATCATATTTTAATAACGAATCTTTAAAAGGAAATGAATACAATCTGTCCTTTATTGTTCAAAGTAGAGGATTTTCTATGCCAGGATTCGAATCTACTTTTGTAGTATCTGCATTGATCATTATTGCTTTAATCATCAAAAAACGACAAAGGAAAAAAACGTTTCATAATCATGATGACGAGGACGAAAAATGAAATATGTAAAATTTATCGCAATATTGTTAATTAGTATTTTTCTTTTTTCCTCTATTTCATCAAATATTACAGCTACAGCAAAAACAAACGAAGTTGCACCGATAAGACCACTTGATAGAATTTTGATGAGAATTTTTAAATACAGCTATTCAAAGGGGCCAATATCAAGTCTCCTATTCAGTAATTTTAATACCCCATGGAAAGTTTTTAGATTTGCTGATCCAGATTTTTTTACTGCAGAACCAAATACTGTAGATTTGGAAAATCTCAACCGCGCTGAAATAGTGATCGGGATAAAAGATGCATCGACAGGAGGGTATAGATCTTTAAAAACTTATCAAAAAGCACCCTTCGAGCAAGCGAAAGATTTTACTTTCAAATTAGAAACTCCTGAGGGCATACCTGAAGGAGTTTTTATTACCAAATTCAGCCCCCCGACTTTAATAGTTGGGGAAGAAGGAGAAGTAAAAACAAAACTCACAATCGATTTAAATATTCCTGATGGTACGGTACTTCCTGATAAAATATTACTCCGAGTAAATGTCACTAAATATACCACTTTTGGAAATCTTTGGACAGCATTCGGTATTGGTGCTGCTGTTTTAGCTTTGCTATCTCCAAATCCTTGGCCAACATTTAGCGGTAAAAGACTGCCTGATGATCCTATGTATGTGGATATTTTGATAAAAACAAATCGTTTCCATCTTGCAGATATTACACCTCCTCAAAGTCTTGAAATGAAACCAAATGAACTTCAATCCATACCAATAGATATCAAAAATCTTGGGAGTCATACCGATACGTTTAATTTTAGAGTAAGCGCAGACACGGACTACGGAATGATTGTATCTCCACCTCCAGCTATAACTCTGAAACCAAATGAAATTGGACATACATCCCTTAGTATAGCAACTCCACGTAATTTTCGAGATCCTGGTACAGTGCGCTCTATTGATATCGAGGCATATTCAATTTATGAACCTGAGAAAGTTTTCAAACAAACTGTTACTATAACTACAAAAGGTGTTTATGTTTCAGAAACAAATGGGATATACTCTGTAGCCTTTTTGATACTAATAGCTCTGGGTGTTGCATTTGTGTTATTCAGAAGAAGAAAAAAATTAGATAAAATCTGCAAGAAACCGGATAAACCATGGGATATACCTGAAGAAAAACAGCATCTTGAAGAGCTCAAGAAAAAAGATAAAAAAGGATACAACGAAACTCTAAAGATGATGAAAGAAGAGTACGAATCTGCTTTGCTAGGATATAAGGAAACTCTCAAAGTGATAATTCAAAAAGAAAAACAAAAAAAGCAAAAACAAGCCGCGAAAAAAGAGAAAAAACTCTTTATCTTCACTAATATATTTAAAAAAATTGAGAATAGACAAAAAACTAAAAAAACTGAGGAAAATAAACCAATCAAGATAAAAGAAGAAAAACCTGAAGAAACTAAGTTAGAGACCGGTGTCGCCACAGAGGATATATGGAAAAAAGAAACCATCGAGCGAATAAAACGTGACCAAGATAAACAGCGAAAGAAATTTAAAAGTTCAACTTAATAATAAAATTATATTTATTATTTGGAGGAAGAAATATGTTTAAGAAAAAAGAAGAAAAAAGTATAATAAAGAACAGTCTCGGAAAATTGGGTCTAGAAAAATTAGATACGCTCAATAAACTACGTTTAGTTGTAGTATCAATCTTCGCTCTTAGTACACTTTCCATAATATTAGTTTTTGTCACTGACTTCTGGGTTTCTGCTGCTCTTATATTGATAAGCTACATATTGGTATTTGTTTTAATGGTGAAACTACTTATCATAAAGAAATTGTGATGATAATAAAATAACTTTTTTAGATGGAAAGAATAGGCGATATACGAATAAATGTGTACATTACAATGGCAATAGCTGTACTGAGTAATAAAACCCATATCGTTGGATTCCATCTTACTATTTTAGCACCATCAAGTGGACCAAATGGAAGCAGATTGAACGTCGCTAGAAAAGCATTTATTAAACAAATAAAACCAATAATTCCGCCTAATGTCGATTCGAAGAAGACAAAATAGAGAGGTAATGTTACAAGAGCCACTGCTAGATTGGCAAGAGGACCAACAGTTGCTATCTTCCCAGTTTCAAAGTTTCTCGTGTCACCCCTGAACATCACTGCACCTGGTGCTGCAAAAACGAAACCCGTAAAAAACGCCAACAATAAAGCTAGTAACAAACCAAGTGGGTACATTCTAAACTCCGACCATAAACCATATTTTTGTGCCATAAACTTATGAGATAATTCGTGGAAAAAAAACGCTGTTAAAACAGCTAGAAAAGATACGGGGAAGAAAGAAATCAAAGAATTTATATCAATTCCGCCGTAAAACAAATTATTCTTTGTGAATGCAAAAGAAAATGCTATTGTGAGAACAATAATCGAAATCAAAAGATGTATGATTTCCGTTCTGCTGAATCTCCCAGGCTTATCTGCTTCAATTACACCTTTTGGGAAATACATGTAATCTCTGAGAGGAATATCGTGGAATGATTTGTAGACCCTTTTTTCGTCAGGCATATCTCTAAACCTTAATCAACAAATCGTAGTTTATATTTTCTTTAACGGAATTAACCTGAAAGCCCGATATGGAAGATCAATGGTATTGCTACAAAAGTTCCAATCATACTACCAAGGTTAGCTAAGGCTACTAGCATCAGCAATCTTATAACCTTATTTTTCCAGAAATCCCTGAGGCTCTCGATTTTGCTTATATCCTGGAAGTCTTTGACTCTAGGTGGCCTTAGTTTTGCTTCTACAAGCCCTGCAAACCATCCTGGCGCAAAGAAAGGCTCTAGTGATGTGAATGGGGCGGCTAGGAAAGCGGTTGCTATGGAAAGCGGATGACCCCTTGCTATTGCTACGCCAATTGCTGATAGTGCACCATGTATGAGGAACCAATATAGAAAGATGTTACCAATCTGGTTGAGCGCGTTAGGTCCGCGCGTTACCATAAGCCATATTATTATTCCAAAAAAGATAGTTGGTATAGCTACTGCAATAACTTTACCTATGCCGATACGTTTTTTTGGTACAATCTCGAGATTCTTTAAGTCAACATTTAGCTCTTTTTTCTCTAAATAATCTTTAATTCCGTTTAGATGACCAGCGCCAACAACAGCAACAACCCTGCCATTTTTGCTCTCATCAAGTATTTTCTTCGATATATATTCATCACGCTCATGGATAAGAACATCTGCAACACTAGGAGCTATCTCCCCGAATTCTTTCATCATAGCAGATATAACATCTTCTTTCATCAGCTCCTTTAAATCTAAATTCTCAATCTCTTCTTCATCATAACCAACAAGAGCTTTCATGAATTCCCACGCAAGCCTGATCTTCTCCCTGAAACCCATCTTTCTCCAGGCCCTTTTAAGCGTAATAGATATATCTCTGTCTACTAGTGCTATCTTCAGGTTGTTTTTCTTTGCTTCATCAATAGCTGCTATCATCTCAGAACCAGGCTCTACACCATATTCCTTGCCCAGTCTACGCTGGATGGAAGCCAAAAACGTTTGAGCTAGGATGATATATGCTCTATTCTCTTTCATAAGGGAAGTAATTGGTGTGTTCTCCCACTTATCCTTATTCGTTAAAGTCTCGTATCTTTTCTCACAAAGCTCAACAGCAACAATATCTGGTTTATACTCCTCGATTACACTTCTGACCTCATCGACGCTATCTTTAGAAACGTGTGCTGTACCAACAAGTACGATGTTATCATTAATTTTAACCTGCAAATTAACATCTCCTCTTAAGTTATGTAAACAACTCTCTGTTATTTAAAAAAACTGTTTTTACAACTCAGCCTCAAAATCTTCGACTTGAGGAGTAAATTCTTCAAAGGTTTTAATCTTGCCCTGCTCTTTCATTAAGGCCCTAGTTAAAAGCCAATAAACAAGAGCAAGTGCACGTCTACCCTTATTGTTGGTCGGTATGGCTAAATCAAGATATTTGGTGTCATTGTTCGTGTCACAAAGCCCCACAACAGGTATGCCAATGTTTTTTGCCTCATGTAAAGCCTGTGCATCAGTTAATGGGTCTGTGACAAACAACAACTCCGGCTCAAAATAACCTTGTGAATTTGGGTTAGTTAAAGTACCTGGTCTGAAACGTCCATCGAGCACACTGATGCCAGTATTTTCTGCGAATTTCTTAATAGGTTTCTGGCCATACTGACGTACAGACACAATCAAAATCTTAGAAGGATCAAATTTAGCGAGAAACTTAGAAGCGGACTTTATCTTCTGATCAGTTTTCTTCACGTCAATAATATACAGTCCGTCGTTCCTAATTTTATAAATAAAATCTTTTATATCCGCTGTTTTCTGCCTAGTTCCAATATGTACCCCGGATGTCATGTAGGTTTCCTCGGAAACCATCATGTCGGAGCTTTGCTCTGTTGTTGTAATATCCTTTTTTTGTTCCTCTTCGCTCATTAAAGTTTCCTCTTTTAAACATCATTTCTTGCAGTAGGATGCCTAACAGTTATAGGTATCGCTTCCTCTTTAAACTCCAACATAGCTATTTCAATGGGTTCCATGAACTCCTTTGGTATTTTAATCAAAGATGGGGCACCCATCGATATCTGTAAAGCCCGAGCACCTATGATGCGTGCTTTTTCGAATCTTGTATACTTCAATTCTAATCCTCCATATGATATAGATATAGGTAAGAACACCAAATATGCGAAATCTTTAAAAAGATTGCCCTCTAAAAAGGCATCAAAAAGGCTATTTTTCGTGAATATCGATGAAATCAATGGTACGAGTGCCTGTGAACTCTTCTAGAGCCAGCTGCATATCAAGTGTTATGTCCCTTAATAACTTGTCAATATTGTTACTTTTAAACTCTTTCATACCATCAATATCAGAATATATCCTCCCAAAATATCCCTCATCATCCTTGTGGATTTCTATGTTATAAAGGGTTTCTTCCATACTAGTTTTTCCCCCTCTCACATTTAATACAACACAGATATATAAAAATCTTTTGGAAAAATCAACCTCGCTACAGCATTCTCTCAATTAGTTTGTTTATTTCTTTACCACGGTAACCAAGAGCGCCACCATTAACAAAAGATCTCTTTATTCCCTCGTAGCCTTTTTTAGGTGGACTAAGTCTGAAAATGGGTTTAACATTTGGTATCTCCTTGTAACTAAATTTTTTGTCAATGATCGCTTTAGAAAGTTTCTCTATGTTATCATGCGATGTAGAGGATTTGATATATTCATCTGTTATCTCTTGATCTCCTTCTAATTTGCCCCTGTTTTTTATTAGTTTTGATAAAATTTCTTTGTCTACCTCACCCCATGTAACATAGTCTTTAGCAGTCTGTAGCATACCCTTTGCGCTAGGGTTCTCTTCTAGTAATATACAATGATTAGCTTTACTTAGAGAAAATAACTTTAGTGTTTTTTTAATGTCAGGCTTTATGTTGATTGTTCCTCTAACTCTAACTACAGCGTATACCATTTTATGTCGCCTCTTCTTTCTTTGTTTGGTTCTTTTCCGGTTCCGGTGTAAGAATCGTTCCACCAGATATTATATTGATTTGTTTAACCTCATTCTCCATAACCCTGGTTTGTGTGTTTTCTCTTAGGGCGTTGAACACTGCTTTTGCGTAGTTGACAGTAGTTTTTGTTTTCCCGCTTGTGAAAGTCCAGCAGTCTTTAACCCCTGCTAGTTTGAGGATCTTTTTTGCTACGTCACCAGTAGCCAATCCAATGCCCTGTGGAGCTGGTTTAAGTGTTATTTCAACGCTACCACTTTTCCCTATTACAGCAAATGGTACTGTGTGTGCTTTACCGCAGCCGCATTCCCATGAGCCGCATCCTCTTCTGATTTCAATTAGGTTGAGTTTCGCGTTTTCTATAGCTTTTCTGATACTTAATCCGACTTCTTTTCCTTTTGCTTGCCCGAGTCCTACGAAACCATCTGAGTTACCAACTGCTACAGTTATGAGAAATTTTACTCTTCTACCAGAGTCCGTCATCCTCTGTACCATGTTTACGTCTATTACCTCATCTTGCAGAGATGGCATTAATATGTCTACCACCTCCGATTCCCTCAGAGGTAAACCAGATTTCAGTGCATCGCTCATTGTATTTATTTGCCCGTTTTTTACCATTAGCCCCAGGTTGGTTTTTGGGCTCCAATCTGTTGATCTAGTGGTCTTTCTTTCTTCGAATTTTTTTGAACCTTGCCTTGTTCTGCCTCCGCCTCGTCTACCCTGCGCCATTATTCGCCTCCAACAATCTTATTTTTAATATCTTTAACAGATGGCTCTATATCCTTATTTATGTGTTTTCCAAAAAGTCTGTCGTCGCTTGGTATTTTTTCTTCGTTGAAAGAACATTCGACACCTGCATCTAAAACTCCTTTGAGTGCAGCAAAAACCTTTGAGCCTGTGACCGGCACATATCTTCCTATGTCCAGTACACCCTCTTTTATGCCTGTATCTGCTGCTCGTTTACCTGCAAGTAAGCCCGTTAGATAAGCTGCAGGGGTTGAAGATGTAGAGTATTTCCAGTTGTATCTGTTTGCAAGTTCTTTAGACATAGCTGATACAAGAACCTTATCGCCTAACTCGTTATATTCAACGAATTGAACCAGAGTATTTTTTATTGTTTTTCTAACCACTATCCTGGTTTTTCTTGACTTTAAAAGCCCGAGTCTTGTTCTGTAATCAGTTTTTCCCTCTCGTCTTCTACGTGTTTTGACTTTATAACGTGGTCCAAGCGTCATTGTTTTGTTCCTCCTTTCTTTATAAAACCATCAGATATAAGATGTGATTCTAAATGGCTTTTACTTCTGAACTCGCCACCTTTTGCTTTCCGGTAATACCTACGATATGTTGTTCCGTCTATCTTTTTCTCATCTCTAAGAGTAACTAGATATGCTCTGATAGGTCGTATTGTGCGTATCCAACGTTCTTTGCGTGGTAGACGGGCATATGTAGCACCTTTACGAGACCCGTGTCCACGCCGTCGACCTTTATCTTTCTGTTCTTTTCTATAATTTTTACGACCACTTGATATCCCTTGTATTTGTCTGCTTTTAATTGCTTTACCGTTGATTAAAATCCTAATGTCATCCTTAGTAACCGCTTTGGCAATCTCATCGACTCTATCATGATCAATCCAGACCCTGTTTACACCGCATTTGAGAACAGATGCTGCCATTCTCCGCTGGTTTCTTAAATCAGTCATAAGTCTTTTTCCTCCTGTTATAGGTTTAGTAACCTAAGATTCAAATCCTCGGCTTTTTTCCCCATCTCAATACGTTTCTTAGTTCCAACTGAGCTACCTATTCGTGCAGCCTGCGTCTTTGGATTCAATTTTTCAAGATCATGGACATTGTAAACAAGAACTTCTTCGAAGCCAGAGGGATGTAAACCGCGAGTTTCTTTTGGTCCTCTGAAACCCACGCGAACCACGCTTGGCCTGTAACCAAGATGTTTACGGAGCTTAGATGTCATACCACGTGGTTTGCGCCAATGTTCTGGTATGCGTTTGTATCTGAACCATTCCTGTCGTAAAAAATCAGGTGTCCTGTTTTTAATTTGTTTTCTAACTAAAAGAGCTTCTTTTAGATCTTTGCTGAGCTCAGGTTTTATTTTAGCTTTGTGCTCTTTTTTATTTTCTTCTACGATTTCCACTTTCTCTTCTTTCTTTTGTTCTGGTTTTTCTTCAGGTTCTTTTTCCTTTTTAACTTTAGTGTGCTCTTTGTCGCTCTTCTTTGTTTTTGGTTTGTCTTTTGTTTCTTCTGGTTTTTTCTCTTCTAATTGATTTTTAATTTCTTTAGCAAGTTTTTCGTTTATACCTTTAATTTTAGTAAGGTCGTTAACAGATGCCTTTTTAAGTTTCTCCAAAGAATTAAAACCATTTTCGTATAGGATTTCAGCCTTTGCTTTACCGACGCCTTTTAATGATGAAAACTCTTTGACAACATTTTCTTTAGTCATCGTCTACCTCGCTCCCTTCATAATTTTGTATATGCCATCTTGGAAAATACGTATATCTCTGTTTTTTACTTTTGTTGCCCGTTCGATATTAGCAACAGTCTGTCCTACTTTGTCTTTATCAACACCGCGAACTATGACTTCCTCGGCTTTGATTTCAACATTGACTCCCTCGAGGATTTTAGCTCGGCGGGCTGAGCGTTCGCCAAGGAAATTCTGGATTACGAAATCATTACCATCAACAGATGTTTTTATCGGAAAATGTGAAAACACTGTTTTCATCTTGTATTCAAAACCTTCTGAGGTTCCCTGTATCATGTTTTTCATATGAGCGGCCATTGTTCCAACAAGTGCCTTTTCTCTCTTGCGGACAGATTTACTAGTTATCTCTATAACTTTGTCATTTACTTTGAGTGTTACATTAGGATATGTGAAATTTTTTGACAACTGCCCCTTTTCGCCTTTTAGCATCAGAACATTATTTTCTAATGTAAATTGGAGGTTATCTGGTATTGTTACCTTTTCTTTTATCTCGGTTTTTTTTGTTTTCTCTGTCATTTTTTATCACCATTGCTTTTTTAATAGATATATGCCAGTAGTTTTCCTCCGATGCCGTTCTTTTTTGCTTCTGCATGTGATACTATGCCTATCGTTGTTGTAAGTATAAGTAAACCAAAATCACGGGCTGGGAGATATCTGGATTCCCATTTTTCTAGTTCTTCTCTTTTCACAGGGTATCTTGGTTTTATTACACCGCAATCGTTTATATGTCCTAGTAATTTAACTTGGAATATGCCTGATTTCTCATCATCTATATGTTGGAATTCAGCAATGTATCCTTTCTCTTTTAGAAGGTTTAGAACTCCACCTATTAGTTTTGAGGAGGGTTGTATTGTACAAGTTCCTTTTCCTTTTACTTCTGCGTTTTTTATGATTGATAACGCATCTGCCAACGGATCATTTAACATTAGTTTTTTGCCTCCTTATGAAAATTTTTTAAATCCAAGTTCTTCAGCTTTATCTCTAAAGCATTGTCTGCATAGATGAAGACCATATCGTCTTATCAGAGACCTTTTTCTTCCGCATCGCTCGCATCCTTTGGTTCTGCCATAGAATTTTTTTCTTTCTTTTATCTTCATGTTTATACGACCTCCACTTTGAGCTCCTCTATGAAGTATTTCATGGCTTCTTCCTTTGTGACCTGATGTTTCTTTGGTATTTTCCCTTTGTTTACGCGTCTGCGTTTAACTCTATAACCTGGTTTTTCCATTGTCACCGCTATGTCCATCCCAAATATACCAATGCTTGGGTCGTATTTTTGGTCTTTGAAAAGAGTATGATCCGGTATACCAAATGAAAGATTTCCTTGATTATCAAATGAATAGTCGGCCATTTTATTCTCACGTGTCTTTAAAGCCTCTGTTAAGAAATCCATTGCTTGTTTCTTACGCAATGTAACCTTGCATCCTATCGGCATCCTTTCCCTGATGCCCCAATCTTTGTTTGTGGTTTTAGAAAGCGTTTGAACTGGTTTGTTGTTACTTATGTTTTTTAGCACGGTCTCTGCTTTACTGAGTTTTTCACCTGCCTCTCCGACGCCTATGTTTATCGTGACTTTTGCTATCCTGGGTTTGAAAATATTTTTTTGTTTCTCATTTATTTCAGTTTTTTTCTTGGTTTTTGTTTGTTTCTTTGTAGTTTTTTGTGTACTCATCCTATTTTCACCTCAGGTAAAGCAATCACTGGTTTATCTTTTCCAATTGGGAAAACATAATTCTTGATTGTTAGAAATTCTACATCTGACTTCATTTTTGTGATGTTAGGTTTTGGCGATGGTGTTATCTCGATATCTACAATATTTGCTATCTGGCCAGAGTGGCTACCGTCTATAATCATTGCAACGGTTCCCTTGTCAAATGGATAAACGTCTGTTATTTTTTTGTCTGATAACGAGATTTTTAGCACGTCTCCTGTTTTGTACTCGTCTTTTTTCACTATTATGTTTTTGCCATCGTGTAGGTTCAGTTGTATCCTATTACCGCTTACTATAGTTTTGTTTTCGATTCTGCAGAGTTTCCATTCGGCATTCTCAGACGAGATTTCTGTTAGGGTTAGTTTTCCTCTTCGATCGTATAAGAGTCTATAGTCTTTCTTTAATTTAGGTATCGATAAAACATCCATTAATCCACAGGGGAATTTGATGTCTTTTCTTTTGACTCCATCAACTAGGAGCTCTCCGTTTGATATTATCCTCTTTGCTTCTTTGTAAGTGTCACATAGATGGAGATAATCTCTAACAGCTAGACCGAGGGGTATTGATTTGTTTAATTTGTGTGGACCTGGTGATGCTCTGATTGTCCATTTTCTCTCTTTTCTATGAAGTTTCAGTGTTTTTGGTGCGTTTAGTCTTTTAAGATGTTTGCTCATCTATTTTTCCTCCTCTTCTTTCTTTTTTGGTTTTGTTTGAGTAGTTTTTTTCGTAGTTTTCTTTTCAGTCTTAGGTTTCTCTTGTTCTTTTTCCTCTATTTTTATTTCTTCTGTTTTTGTTTCTTCTTTGATTTCCGCTGGTTGTTCCACTGTTTCCTCTGGTTTTTCTTCCATCGCTTTTTGTCTTGCTTCTTCTCTTTTTATTTCCTCTTCTTCTTTTCTTTTTTGTTCTTCTGCGTCTTTTAGCTGTTGCGCTGCTTCTCTCTCGATTTCTTTCCTTGTTTCCTCAGAAAGCCCTTTCTCTAGTTTTTCCCTTCTCCATTTATCGGTGAGATTTAATTTTGTGATTAATAAAATACTTGAGTGTAGAAGTCTTGGAATCTTTTTTCCATCAGCTTTTATGATAGTGACTCCTTCTACTTCTACGTAGCCGGATTTAACATCTACTTTTGCGACTTTATCCTCATGTCCTCTATAGCTGCCCCTCATTACTTTTACAGTGTCACCTTTTATTACAGGCATGTTTCTCCTATCATATTTCAAAAGCAGATTTTCTTCTAAATGAGATGATAGCCACTTCCTTTTTTTGTGGAGAGGCGCATTGAATAATCTTTTCCTTTGTTTTCCAGGTCTTTTAGATTTCATTTTAAATCAACTCACACTATTGTCGAAGATATTGCAGCTATCTTCGGGTATCTCTCTGCTGCTTCGACAGCAACAGGTCCTTTAATCATGGTTCCCTTGGTTTCTCCTGTTTCTGTGATTATAACAGCGGCGTTATCCTCAAATTGTACCATGGTACCATCAGATCTTCTGAAAGGCCTTCTCTGACGTACTATAACGGCTTTCAGTAGTTGTCTTCTCATCTCCATAGTGCCCTTTTTAACACTGATTATCACCAAGTCGCCTACTCCCGCAGTTGGTAACCGACGATGAGTTCCCTTTAGTTTTGGCGTCATGACTATTTGGACTACTTTAGCACCAGTGTTATCTATACATTCCAGTCTTGCTCCGACTGGTAGTCCTCGCATTGTTCTGCCAGCGATACCTTTCATATTCTTAATCCTCCATCATAATTTTTCTACAGCTACAAATGATATTGTTTTGCTTATAGGTCTACATTCAGCTATCCTTATTTTGTCTCCTATTACAACTTTTAGACAGGGCGGACAATGTGCAGGATATGTTGATGTTCTTTTTTCGTATCTTTCATATTTTGGAACATAACGTAAATACTCTTTTTTAACAAGTATTGAGTTGTGCATCTTCGCAGATGATACGATACCTGTTATAACCTGGCCCCTAACAGACAGAGCGCCGTGGAATGGGCAGTTTCTATCTGTACAGCTCTCGCTAGGTGTCTTTATGTTTAAACCAATGTCATGTTCCTTTTTTTCTATTTTTTTCTTATTTGCCACGTGTTTCACCTTACTTTTTTAATACGATCTTCAGGTCTAAATATCAGTTTTGAACCATCCAATATGATTTTTTTTCCATCATCTTCAAATTCAAATTTTGCAATGTTTTTACCAACTTTTTTTTCTTTTTTTTCAATTTCTATGAGGAAGGTATTTTTTGTTTCATCAATTATCAAACCAGACTTATCATCTAAGGTGGGATCTGTGCATTCTCGGATTGTGACATGGCGTCCTATTAGTTCTTCTCTAGCCAACGTTTTTTCATCCATGTTATCCTCTTATGAGAATTCAGGAACGCTTCGTTGAAAAACCTTGTTTACTGAGTTTTTTTATAGTACTTCAACGACAAATCCCATTTTCTCTAATGTTTCTTTCACTTTGATTCTGTGATCACCCTGGAGTTCTATTTTCCCTTCTTTTATTGTACCTCCGCAGGCACATACTGATTTCAGATTGCTTACCAGCGTGTTAATGTCAAGATCGTTGGGGTTTATCCCCGCTACAACGGTCATCATTTTTCCGTACCGTCGTTTGTCGAGTGCTATGCTGATCTTCTGCTGTTCTCGTGCTATATCTTCACAGACACATATCTCCTTCGGCAGACCACATACTTCGCATATTTCGCTCATTTATTTTTCTCTTCCTCCCGCATGATCGTTAGCAGCTTTGCAATCTCCATTCTTATCTGTCTTATTTTGCCTGGAGATGGTGGTGATCCACCCATTGCAGCTACTCCTCGCTCATGCATCAGCTCTCTTTTCAATTCTTCTAGTTTCTCTATCTTTTGTTCGTGAGTAAATTCTCTAATCTCTTTAGCCTTAAGCACCATAATTAAGCGGCTCCTCCTAGCATTTTCTTTAGATTTTTTATAATATTCTCGGCTGTTTTTCCGCCGATACCATCAATTGACGAAAGATCATCGTAGTCCATCTCAAAAAGTTCTTCCAGTGAGGTTATACCTGCTTTCTCAAACTTTTTAACAATTGAAGGGCCAATACCTTTTATTTCAGTCAGTTTTTTGATATCAGTTTTTTTCTTCTCAACAGGCTCCTCTTTCTTTTCTTCTTCTTTCTTAGCCTCTTTTGTTTTTTCCTGAGCAGCCTTTATTGTTATATCATCTGGTAACCTTGCATCTGGTCTCATTATCCTAACTTTAACACCTAATACACCAGGTTTTAGTTTCGCTGTTGCATATCCGATCTCCATAACCTCTTTTGCTGTCTCACCGCAGAATTTTATATGACCCTCTACGAATTTCTCAGTTCTATGACGGGCACCTGTCAATTTACCGGCTATTATAACGTGGCATCCTTTTGCACCGGCATCCATTATCCTTCTAACAGTGGAATGACCTGCTCTTCTGAAATGCCATCCTCTTTCAAGCGCCTCAGCTAGCTTCTCTGCCATTATCTGTGCATTCAAAGAGGCTCTGCTACCGGCTTCCTGTATTTCTATCTGCGGGTTATCAACATTAAAATTAGTTCTAATATCCTCAGTTAACTCCTTTATCTTGTTACCACTTTTACCAATGACCATGCCTGGACGTTCCACTAGTATGTTTATCCTTGTGCCCATGGGGGTTCTCTGGATGTTCATACCGCCGAAGCCAGCACCCTCTATTTTCTTGACTAGGAATTCTTTTATCAGCACTCTATTGGTGTTTTCTCTAATAAATTTACGTTCACTCGCCATTACTCTACCTCTTCAAGAATTATTTCTATATCTGTTGTGTATTTGTTTTTATCAGTTGCTCTTCCATGAGCTCTAGGCATCATGCCCTTTAGCATTCTACCAGTATATGCTGAGATATGAGCGATTTTCATGTTTTCTGTGTCAAAGCCTTTGTATTCAGCATTGTTTTCTGCGTTTTTTACTGTTTCAAGCATGTACTTGGCGGCTTTCTTTGGGAAACTAGCTGGGCCAGATGCTTTCTGATGCGCTCTCTTACCTTTATGATAAACTGTTGGTAGAGCGCGTTTTAACGCTATTATCTCCTCTAAGTATTTTTTTGCTTCTTCTATCTTCATGCCTCTTATGGCATGGGCTATATTCCTGGAGTCTTTTGCTGAGCAATGAAGCTCATACCCATACGCTTTTGCGGTTTTATCTGGGTCTATAGTGGTTGAGTATTTTTGCATATATCATCACTTCAAAGGCATATATTT
>JBFYMH010000035.1:0-5219 GCA_041305005.1 Thermoplasmatales archaeon
CCTGAAGTTATGTTAAAATATGAATTTAAAAATAATACCAATAGAAATATGAAAATCAATGCTGTTGCAACCCACCAATTATTCTTTTTAAACGTAAATAATTTTTTTCTAGGTTTTACTTCTTCTGTGATGTGCTTTGGTTCAACAGAAGGTATATTCCGTAATTGTGCTCTTTTTCTCATAGTTTCACCAAGGAATAATTCACACTCGTAAATCAGTGGTCTTATAAATAACTTATCTAGAATAAGAGGGGCATTATAAGGATGATAATAACCTTGAGATACAGGGTGCTATTTTGACTTTGCTGAAATCAGTTTTAATGGTATCTGTAGAAATAATTTCATTGCACCCTGCTGAGACTAATTTTTTAATTGCATCTCCTGCAAATAAGCCATGGGTACATGCTACTAAAACTTGTTTAGCGCCTTGTTTTTTAAGCTCTTTTATTGACTGTGCCATTGTGCCACCTGTTGAAATAATATCATCGATTATAGCTACTTTCTTATCTTGTGCATCTAGGTTTTTTGGTTTTATTTTAACTGTTGTACCGTCTATACGAGTTTTTTCCATATAATCAAAATCACAGTCTATTATTTTTGATGCTTGTTTTGCTCTTTCAAGGGCGCCTTTATCTGGTGCAAGAACCATATTAACATCTTTTTCTTTGAGATATTTTGCTAGTTCTGGAACTGCGGAACAACTAAAAGCCGAAACAGAAAAAAAATCAAGTATGTGCTCTTTATGTGGATCGACTGTGATTATCCTGTCAGCATTTTGACTGATTAGATTTGCAATAGTTTTAGCACTTATTGGCTCTCCATTTTCAAATTTTTTATCCTGCCTACCATAACCCATATAAGGTATAATTACAGTGATTTTATCTACTCCGGCCTCCTGCACGGCATTCTGAAGAAGAAACAATTCTATTATATTTGGATCAGGATAAGTCGTCTGTACTATTACTACATCTTCACCAGACATATCATCCATTATTCGTACATATAACTCATCATCTGGAAAACGTTTAGATATAACTTTTGCTAGATTAGCATCTAGTTCTTTTGATAAATCTTCTGCAACTGTTTTTGAGGCGGTTCCACCAACTACATACATAATTTAACAATACTTTGAATGGAAAATGTGTTTTTAGGGGTTTCGAAATTTCGTAAGAAAGTTTTTATAATGACTTATGTTTAATTCTTTAAGTAGGATGTGGATGTAATGCAGTTAACCAAAATGTTATCTATGCTGATTTTTTCTTTTTTATTATTATCAGAACTGTTTTTCATAAACAATGTTGCACGCGCAGAGGACGATATAGCGAACGATATAGATGCTAATTTTAATATCGAAATGATAAGTGCAACTGATTTTAAAATAAATGTAGACTTTGTTGTTAATAAACTAACTTTGAGTGGAAGTGAAACCGTCTATACTGGAGACGATATAAAAACGATAGCAAGTAGCAACCCTGAAATGCTTGGCGCTATAAAACATGAATTGCAGATATTGCTATACAACACTGTAACTAAAACATTTAATACAACCAAAACCAACAAGAATGCAGTTATTTCTGCTTCAAGTGTGTTACCAACCTATGATAATAATAAATTTTATAACACTTTTACAGTAAATCTCAGCTCAACATTTTTTGGTATGAAACAAACGGTAAACACCCATGATTTTTTGAATGGCGTATTAAACATGGGTGCCAAAGTAAATTATGATATAAATTTACAAGCAGAAATTGGGTGGGACAATACTTATAATATTATATTACCTGCCACCACATATTGTCCATTTACAAGTGGGAGCGTATCTGGCAATAGAATACAATGGGAAGTCAAAAACGGTGATGGGAAGCAAAATAGCACATTGGCCAAGATGACAATTCAGGTGAAAGAACCTGCATCACCTATTCCAAAAACTGAGAACATCGAACTAGAATTTAATTTGGATGCTGAAAATACGGAAAAAACTATTTTGAAAACAGATATTATAGCGAAAACTATAGACATAAGTAAATATAACGCATCGCCGGCTTTTATAACTAATTTAAATTTTTTATCAGCCGATGGAATTAGATTATTAGCAGAAAACGAGTTTGTATCATGGGACAAGATATATGAGATGACGATAAAACCTTTGGAAGATAGTATTGTATCAAAAATTGAGAGTTCGTCCTTAAATCAAACACTTGACATGATATTTAGTTGGGATCTTGATACGACGACGAACTGCTCGGAACCATATACTATCTCATACATGGACGATAATCCACCGGTAAAAGCCGAGTTTACAGACAATAGTATAAACCTTAAGATTTGCAACATACCAAGCAGAGCGTTATTTGGATTGAGCAATGCTGGTGCGACAGCAAATATCTCCTCAACCGATATCAATTTCGGCGATAAACTAAATGAAATAGGATACGCCTACACCGGCTTCTTCCATTTACCAAACAATATAACATTATCGGGAGAAAATATATACAGATGGAATTCGAGTAAACCAATATCTGGTAAAATTGAATCTCATGGCCCAGATTATGATAATGAGGAAATAGAGACTGTTGTAAAAATTGAGATAGGTAGCACAGATCTGAATTTGTTTAGTTTTTTCACAGGAAAAACAGAGTTAATGCTTGGATTGTATCTGGAGGAAATGCAAAATTGTAGCGTTATAGCCTTGCCTCCTGAGTTTCATTTACCTGAAAAGTTATCAATACGGTATTTGAACTCAGATGCCATAAGATTGTGCATTGAAGAAAATGTTTTCACCGCAGATAATATAACTACTTTTTTAAATAATAAAAAACAGCTTTTTAATAGCGAGTTGCCCAATATATTACCTGGTTTGAAAGTCGATGGGTACAGTGACAGAGGGGAATTTGATAGAACCCTTTCATGGGATAGAGACGTAAGAAAAATGGATGCTGACCTGCCGATTAAAGTTGCTTCATACGCCCATAGCTCGTATACTGCTAATTTCGGGGTTTCTTTTTCACCGCCAAAGTTCGATTTTTCCGATATGAATTTTAATTTTGTTGGGCAAGAAAAACAAAAAATTACATATAGAATTGTTTTCCCAAAAGGATTGTCATCTATAGAATATGATGATCCATTGGGTAGAGCAGTTATAGGCAAAACTGATGATGATAGGTACTATTTGGATGTTGCTTTTGATGTTAATGAATCTGGTGTATCTACTACATTAACATGTAAAATGGTTCCGTCTCCATTATTTATGTTAAGCATCTTTATGCCTTGCATTCTTAGCCTAGTTATCTTCATTATTCTGATAGTAGTAATTATTGTCATTAGGAGAAAGAGGAAGTTTGGTGGTAAGAAGCCTAAAGCCAGAAAAGATGAGGAAGAGTTTGATGGCTATGAAGAACAGGATTATTATGTGCCTCCTCCACCGCCACCGTCATCTAGATAAAAAAATTTATTTTATTTTCTAATTATTTTTGGTAAAAATTTTATAAGAGCAGGGATGTTTTTAAGCAGTGGTTTTGCCAGTTTTGACGGATAATCGATATCACCATATTTGGATATGCTTTCTGTGATTTTTGATTCTTGAAATTTTATTACGTATCTATCTAATTGTTCGTCTGTTAAGTTTTTAAAAATATTTCTGAATTTCATCCCAATTTTAATTTCTTTACCAATTTCATTGTTACATAACTTGTGGTATTTTTTTAAGCGTTTGTTACTGAAATCGTTTTTTTGTAATGCATCTAAAGCCACTGAGGAACAATGATTAGCACATATTAACCCCGTATATATCCCGCCGCCTGACGTTGGTTTAACTTGTGCTGCAGCATCTCCTACAAGCATAACATTTGATTCTGTTGTTTTTCTCAGGGACCCTAATGGCACGACCCCTCCTGTTTTTCTAATGATGTCCATGTTTTTCAAATATGGCTTTATATTTTTGTTTTTTAGGAAATTTGAGAAATAATAGTTTGGTGGATGTGGTGCATCTTGGTTTACGCAAAGGCCCATTCTTGCTTCTGATCCTTGTTCGTTGGTTGGTATTATCCATGCAAAAAATCCTGGAGCAATGTTTTTTCCAACAAAGATTTCTACAAAATCTGGTTCCAGATTTGTACCTGTTATTTCTGCGCCGATCCCATTTAGGAATTCTACGGGCCTTGGTAGATTGAAGCTTTCTCTGGTTTTTGAAAAAGGCCCGTCTGCACCAATTAACAAGCTGCAGCTTATATCATTATTTTGTTTTGTTTTTAATTCGATATGATTATTTTGTTTTTTTGCTGAGATGATTTTGTTTTCTAAAAAAACCTCTGCCCCTTTTTCCATAGATTGATTGATGATTTCCCTGTCAAATTTAGGTCTATGTATAACAAAAGCATGGGTTTTGTTTCCACCGATGGTCAAAATATTTCCTGATGGTGAATGGATGTTTGCTCCTTTGATTTTGTTTTGTACAACAAGTTTTTCTGAAATATTAGTTAGCTGAAGAGGGCGCGGTGTCACGAGCCCTGCGCATTTAAGCGGCTCACCGATATGTTCATGTTCTTCGAATATCGCTACTTTGTATCCGTCTCTTGCTATTATTTTAGCTACATGCCCGCCTATGGGACCGCCGCCAACTATTGCAACGTCGTATTTTTTCATGATTAAGTAATTGGTATAATTCCAAAGATTTATAATGGAATCGCAGATTCGATGGCTGTGGAATCGGTTACTTTATTTGTTGGTATTTTAATATTCATAATAACATTAGAGATTACCATATTTTTACTTCTTAAAAATAAAAAACGTAGACATGAGGACGAGAGTAAAACAGAGGTAAAGAAAAACGGTTTGCTATGCCGTTTTGTTTTGGATATTAAAGGCGATAAAATCGGTGAGAGTGTCGCTATAAACGACGACATGGTTATAGTAAAAGCTGGTAGCAGATACCTTGGTGTACCTCTTAAACACATAGAGGAAGAAGAAAAAACATTATTAGTGAAAGGGCTGCTGGATTTTAGTAAAGCCGAAGAAATCGGAGAAAAGTGGCGGCAAGAATCTTGTAAGGAACTAGATCATTCCAAGGATGTAGAAGGCAAAGTAGATGGACTTTGAATACAAAATGGTTATTGTTACCCGCCAGGATTTGAAGCTTTCACCTGGAAAACTTGCTGCACAGGTTGCTCATGCCGCTGTTAATTGTGCGTTAGAAACTAAAAAAACTAATTCTAAGTGGTTTAA
>JBFYMH010000036.1:0-20318 GCA_041305005.1 Thermoplasmatales archaeon
TAGTGGCAAATAAGGTATTAAAATACCGAAAATTGGTAAGAAAAAAGCAAAAAAAACTGTGTAACCAATTGCCCCCAAGAGGAGGATATGTAGTATCTTTTTTTTCCAGTATTTAGCTATCACCAGTATTATTCCTGTGACGACTAATAATGTAATTAGAATGTATGCTAGATTTAATGGGTCGTTCACATCGTCAAAGGCTTGCATACCGGCTGCTACAAAAGGTTTTACTATCAACAAAGCTAGTCCTTGGATAACAACAAATAACACTGCCATTAAAAAAATTGGGAAAATATCTCTGGCCTTACTTTTAGGCTCGTCCATAGTTTTTTGTGAATAAGTTAATTGTATTTAATGGGTTTGATTCTCAGGGCATAAAACAAAAGTTTTTGTACATAATCTGATTAAGCTGTAATAGTTTTAATTATGACAAAGGGCAAGTTAGTGTTTGTTGGTCTTGGTCTTTACGACGAGAAAGACATATCATTGAAAGGTTTAGATGAGATTAAAAGTTGTGACAAGGTTTATGCTGAGTTTTATACTGCTAAGCTTGTTGGTACTACCATTAAAAAGATTGAGAAAACAATAGGCAAACCTGTAGAAGTATTATCTAGAGACGAAACTGAGAAAGGAGATAAAATCCTAGATTCTGCTAAAAACAAAAAGGTTGTCTTTTTGACTTGTGGCGATCCTATGACTGCCACCACCCATGTTGATCTACGGCTTAGAGCTGCTAACAATGGCATTGAAACAAAGGTTATACATGGCAGTAGTGTCGCAACTGCTGTACCTGGTTTGCTTGGTTTGCAGAATTACAAGTTTGGTAGAACAACGACTTTGGTTTTCCCTGAAAAAAATTATTTCCCAACAAGTCCCTACGATGTTATTAGGGATAATAAAAAGATGGGTTTGCATACACTTGTTCTTCTTGATATCCAGGCCGATAAAAACAGACTTATGACTGCTAACGAGGGTTTGGAGTTGCTTTCTGAGATGGAAAAAAAACATAAAGAAAAAATTCTGAGTGATGATAGTGTGGTTTGTGTTGTAGCGCGCGCAGGCTCAGACAACCCTATAGTTGCTGCCAACAGTGTTGCTTTTTTGAAGAAAATGGATTTCGGTCCGCCTCTTCACACAATTGTTGTTCCTGGGAATCTACACTTTATGGAAATCGAATCACTTACAAGATTTGCTGGTTTGCCTAGTGAGTTTGGCAAAAAATGCAAAAACTAAAATAATAAATGGTACATTAGCTTGTTAAAGGGATACTGGATGCCTCAGCAAAAAGATGATTTTGTCGGTGTAATATACGGAGATGTCGGTTCGACTGAGTTTAATTTTACTGTTAATGGTCAGGGTATACGTAAGTTTGATTACGTTGCCGCACCACATAGAGAAGGTTACATACTAGCCCAGGTTATGGACATTAAAAGATATTCTGATCTAAAGTTTGCGGATGCCTCAACTCTCAAAAACGGCGGAGACATTCCTTTTGTTAAAAGTGATCTTTCTGCTTATGCTGGTGTAATTGGTTATAGGGACAAATCAGGTAATTTGCAGGTTCCCCGTACTCCTTTCGACGCAGGTAGTAAAATAATACCTGCTGATGAGGGGCTAATCAGGCATGTACTAAGTTTGCATGCCGAGAAGGACAGCGGAGCATATGTTGGTCTGTTAAAAGGCCACAATCTACCTGTTTATCTTAATATAGACTCGATGGTTCAGAAACATGTTTGTATACTAGCAAAAACAGGTGGTGGTAAAAGCTATGCTTGCGGTGTTCTTGTTGAAGAGCTTCTGAAAAAAAAGGTACCACTTGCAATAATTGATACACATGGAGAATATACTTCACTTAAAAATCCTAACAAAGAAAAAAAAGACCAAAAAAACATGGATAAGTATGGTGTTAAACCACATGAGTACTCTAGTCAAATAGTTGAATATTCTCCTCTTAGTAGCCGTACTGACACAGAGCACCTCACACTCAAAGGTGTGAACCTTGAGGCGCGAGAAATAATAGATTTGCTCTCAGCTAAACTTTCAGGCCCACAGATAGGGGTTTTGTATCAGGCTATAAAAGAAGTGAAAGAATTCAAACAGGGTTATACAATCAGGGATATAATAGATGCAGTTAACCAGAGTAAAAGCGGCGCGAAATGGAATGTTATAGCATCTCTTGAGTCATTGGAATCAATAGGTGTTTTTTCTGAAAAAGGTACTGCTACAGAAGAAATTGTTAAAAAAGGAAAATGCTCAGTAATAAACATGAAGGGCGTACCACCTGATATACAAGATGTTGTTGTTGCACGTCTAACAAAAGAGTTATTTGAAGATCGTAAATCAGGAAAAATACCGCCGTTCCTTTTGATAGTAGAAGAGGCACATAACTATTGCCCTGAAAGGGGCTTTGGTAATTCTGTCTCCTCAAGTATGCTTAGAACAGTTGCATCAGAGGGACGAAAGTTTGGTATGGGACTATGTGTTGTTAGTCAACGTCCAGCAAAAATTGATAAAAACATTATTTCTCAGTGCAACACAAATATTATTTTGAAGGTCACTAACCCAAATGATTTGAAAGCGATTGTTCAGTCAGTTGAGGGTTTGACTACTAATACCGCTGATGAAATACAGAGACTACCTATCGGTGTAGCTCTTATCTCTGGTGCATCAATGCAGGTGCCCATAATGGTTGATATCCGCACTAGAGAAACAAGTCATGGCGGTAAATCAGTGACTGTATTCAAGGGTGAGAGCGACTCAAATTATGTGCCAAAGATACCTAAGATGCCCACACCTGCGCCGCAGCAGCAACAAAAGGCGTCTGGATCAAACCAACCTCAAAAAAACAATAATAATTTTACTGACAAAGCAGGACATGTTCACAGGGTGGCAAACAGATTAGGTTGGGTTTCTACTACTAAACCAGATGATACGATAAGTTTCCTAGCTAAGGAAGCCGAGAAGATGAAGGAAAACGTCTACCGTTACCTAGAATCTTTGGATAAACTAGGTGAAAACTTCTGCCATGAAAACAACCCAGAGTGTGTCAGATGCGCGATGAACCAGGGATGCAAATACAGATTTTCACATGCTCAAAAAAAAGGTTTATTCAAGAAATAGAGCAAAGAGTAATATGAATAAAAAAGTTGGTGCTGTAGCTGTTTTTGTTCTTGTTTTTTTTATAACTAGCATAACAGGATGCACAGAATATTTCAGTTTAGATAATGATAGTTTAACCTATGAGAAGCAGCCTGTTAGAGTCGAGTACAAAATAATATACGGCTAGGAGATAAATTGTAGCGGCACTGGGAGTTTTAGGATAAATTATGATTGCGATATCCCGGAGGTATTAACCGGATCTGTGTTTGAAGAGATATTGTATGAGAATGATTATAAAACAGTTAATATCGCAAATAACAAAATTGTACAATGGAATATAAGCGGGGAGAATAGTAATAGTTACGATCTTGGTGTTAGTGCAACTGTTGCCTCAGAAAGTTTTCTTGTATCTGACCTAAATGGCGCAGGTGCATTAACTCTTGATGAAATAGAAATAATTCATCCGGATGTTTTCAATCAATATACACGCGAACAATCTGCAAAAAATACTGTTTACATAGACCCGAATAGCCCTAGCATAAAATTAGTTGCCGAAAACATACAAAACCAAGCCGACACTAACAACTCTTTTGTTTTAGCGAAAAACCTTTTCATCTGGCTTAAAGAAAACACTGCTTATCAAACACATAATACAAATAATAGTGTGCAGCCAGCTAGCCTGACAATCAAGAGGAAAACAGGGGATTGCGATGACCTATCATTTTTGTACATTTCACTATGTCGTTCAGTTGGTATACCTTCAAGATTCATAAGAGGATATCTTATTGATTTGACCAATGGTGTAGCAGGTGCTGTTGCGCATGCATGGGCAGAGATTTTTGTGGGCGGAAACATTGGTAACAATGGCTGGGTTCCTGTTGAATGCGCATGCCCATCAACTGATATGAGCGTCCAGGTTAACCAAAATTTTGGGATAGAAACAGTCGGTCATCTACGTTTATTCCAGGACGATGGGAGTAATGCGTCGATTAATGCTTCCATCTCTGGACCAAGAGTTTTCTATGATAGTAACATGGATGTTGATATGACATCTTTCGTTGAAATCGACTATTTTGAGATTTTAGAAGAAAAAGCGCTTTTCGTTGATTCGAAAGGTTGCAGGACATATAAAACGTTGTAAATTTTTTTGAACGTTATTTAAAGAGCAACAATTAGTTTTTAATAGGGTAAAACCTTTGATTTTGGAACTAAGCATTTAAATATTAAAAGTGCATACTGGCTTAACCTTATCTGTAGGGTGAACCATGGGAAAAGGAATTAACGCTGCAAGAAAACTAAAGAATAACAGGAAACGAGAGCGCTGGAGTAGTAGATACTATAAAAAGCGAGTGTTACACCTGAAAGAAAAAGCCGACCCTCTAGGAGGAGTGCCTCAGGCTAAGGGCATAGTTATCGAAAAAGTTGGTATAGAGGCAAAACAGCCAAACTCCGCGATTCGTAAATGTGTTAAGGTACAGCTTATAAAAAACGGTAGACAGATAACTGCTTTTGCTCCTGGTAACAAGGCAATTGGTTTTATTGACGAGCATGATGAAGTACTTGTTGAGGGCATCGGCGGTAGAATGGGTCGAAGTTACGGTGATATTCCCGGTGTCCGTTTTAAAGTAATCAAAGTAAACGACGTATCCTTGAATCAATTAGTAAAAGGAAAAATTGAGAAACCAATGAGAAGGTAATTATGACAGAGGGAGATAAAAACAAAAATCAGAATGATTTCTTTCCAGTTTTGTCAAAATACGATATGAGCACCATCAAAATTGAGGATAGAGGTCTTGCCAAATATATAAATCTAGATACCCGCAGAGTATTCATGGGTGGGGTTTATGCAAACAAGATCTTTGGCAAATCGAAGATGTCCATAATTGACCGTTTGATAAACAACTTGATGCGTACCGAGAATTATAATGGTAAAAAGGCTAAGGCATATAAGGTTGTCAAAGAGGCTTTTAATATTATTGATAGTAGGACTAAAACAAATCCGATTCAGGTTCTTGTTGATGCACTTCAAAATGCTGCACCTAAAGAGGAGACAACCAGATTGCAGTACGGTGGCATATCCGTTCCAAAGGCTGTTGATGTTTCCCCGCAGAGACGTCTTGATTTAGCTATTAGGAACATATGCACAGGAACGATTTCTGCTACTCGTAGTAACAAAAAAGGTGTTGAGGATTGTCTCGCTGAGGAGATTATAAAGGCATCTAAGAATGATGCTACTTCTTTTGCAATCGCGAAGAAAAATGATGTTGAGCGTATTGCTAAATCAGCTAGGTAAAGATGTGAAATATTTGTGAGTTGTTGTTTGGGGTAGTTTGATATGGGACGAAAAGAGGATAATATTAAGAAAGCAAAGGACTTAATGCATGACCTTGATCATATTCGTAACATTGGTACAGCTGCACATATTGATCATGGTAAAACCACGTTTTCTGATAACTTGCTCGCTGGTTGCGGTATGATGAGTGAGGAACTTGCAGGTAAACAACTAGTTTTGGATTATGATGAGCAGGAACAAGCCAGAGGTATTACGATTAATGCCGCATCTGCTTCAATGGTTCATACTTTTGAGGGCAAAGATTATTTGATTAACCTTATCGACACACCGGGTCATGTTGACTTCGGCGGTGACGTAACTCGTGCTATGCGTGCCCTTGATGGCTGTGTTGTCTTAGTCTGTGCTGTTGAAGGTGCTATGCCACAGACTGAAACGGTTATTCGTCAGGCGCTTCGTGAGAAGGTTAAACCTGTTTTGTTCATAAACAAAGTTGACCGTTTGATAAACGAGCTTCGTGTTACACCCGAGGAGATGCAACAGCGTTTCGTAAAGATTATTACAAGGTTTAATGAGTTGGTTAATAGGACGGTACCTGATGAGTTCAAAGGAAAATGGACTGTTAAAGTAGAGGATGGTACTGTTGCTTTTGGTTCTGCTTTTTACAACTGGGCTATCTCCGCACCATATATGAAAAAAACAGGACTTAGTTTCAAAGACATATATGATTATTGTAAAAATAATGATCAGAAAGCACTGGCGAAAAGACTTCCCATACATGAAGTTATACTTGATATGGTCGTAGATAACTTGCCGTCGCCTGCCCAGGCACAAAAATACAGGATACCGCATATTTGGAAGGGTGAGATAGAAAGCGAAATTGGTAAAAGTATGGTTGAATGCAAGGATACAGGCCCTCTTGCTTTGATGATTAACAAAATTATAATTGATCCTCATGCTGGTGAGGTTGCCGTTGGCCGTATGTTCAGTGGCAAAATAGAGCGAGGCCAAGAAGTCTATGTCGCGGGTATGCCAAAAGTCAACCGCGTACAACAAGTTAATCTAATGGTTGGCGCAGACAGAATACCTGTTGATTTCGTTAGCGCTGGTAACATTGTTGCAGCAACCGGTATAAAGGATGCTATCGCTGGTAGCACTGTTAGTTCTAATCCAGATACTGAGCCTTTTGAAAAAATTGTACACGTCTCAGAGCCTGTTGTCACAGTAGCTGTAGAAGCAAAAAATGCTAAAGATTTACCTAAACTTATAGAAGTACTTCGCATGGTTTCCAAAGCCGATCCCAGTATACAAGTTGAGATTAACCAAGAGACCGGCGAGAACCTTATGTCAGGTATGGGAGAACTACACCTTGAAATCACTGAGTATAGGATTAGAAACGAGCATAAAGTTGACATTGTCTGCTCAGAACCAATCGTGGTATACAGGGAATGTGTAGGCAAGAAAAGCCCAAATGAATTTGAGGGGAAATCACCGAACAAACATAACAGATTTTACATAGAAGTTGAGCCGCTCCCAGAGAAAGTTGTAAAAGCGATATACAACGGCGATATACCTGAAAATGTTAAAAAATTCAAAAAAGAGTCTGCGAAACTTTTACAGGATCTTGGTATGGATAGAGATGTTGCAAAAGGAGCATTTGGTATACGTGGTCTGAATATGATCGCGGATGTAACAAAAGGTATACAGTACCTTTTTGAGACGAGAGAGCTTGTTAAAGAGGCTTTTGACGAGGTTATGAAAAGAGGTCCGACTGCATCAGAGCCATGTCAAGGTTTGTTAGTTAAATTGGTTGACGCGAAACTACACGAAGATGCTATTCACAGAGGACCTGCTCAGGTCATACCAGCTGTTAGAAACGCGATATACGGTGCTATAACAATATCTGAACCGTTACTTCTTGAGCCGATGCAGAAAGTTTTCATTAGTACACCACAAGAGATAATGGGAGATGCAACAAGGGAACTTAACCAGAGACGAGCAGTGGTACGTGATATGACAACTGAGGGGGACGTAGTTAACATAGATGCAAAAGCACCGGTCGCCGACATGTTCGGGTTCGCATCAGCTATCCGTTCAGCTACAGGTGGGCGTGTTCTTTGGAACACAGAAAACATGGGATTTGAGCCTTTACCAAGGAATCTGCAGCCGCAGGTTGTTAAACAAATCAGGGAAAGAAAAGGTTTGAAACCAGAGCCATACCCGGCTAGCTATTATATGGGTTAAAAAATTTAATTTGTGGTCCCCAGCTTGGAAAAATCATAAATCAAATATAGGGGGCCATGTTACACCTTTTGGAGATGCACAATGGATAGAGGAATTATTCCAATAAACAAAGACTATGAACTTGAATACCGCTACTACGATAGAGATACAAGCTACAAGTATTTTAACAGAAAATTCGAAATCTATTTGATAGGAAAAAAGACTCTGAAAAAAACATATATTTTGCATATGGACAACTGCGACACAAACCCTAGCAGATGGTCACCGCATGTACACAAAGCATCTAATGTAAGCAAAAAACTTTATTTTGGTGTCACAACACTAAACTGGAACGACATAAAGGATAACTTCATTAGTTGTGTAGCATCTGAGATAGGACCAGAAAATGAGAAGCATGTTAGGAAAGCTGCTGCTCAACTGTCTTCCCCAAAAATATAAAAAAAATTGGGTTTTTAGTATTCTGTTATCCTGTATTTTCCATGCATAGGTTCGTATATCTGCCCGTTGCGTTTCAGTCTTTCAAGCGCCTCTTCAACCTTGAGCGACTCAATACCGATTATCTCTGCTTCTCTGATTATATCTCCTCTCACTGCGTTACCATCTTTTGCTTCACTGCATAGTTTCTGTATTATATCCATAAGCGAACGCATTCTTTCGTGCTGACTGTGGCTAATACCGGTCGCAATTATATCTATGTCAACCTTACCTGTTTCTCGGTCCAAACCAACTCGTCTCAGATATTTGTCAATAATTGATGTCGCTCTTCTAGCATCATCAACTGTGGCTTCTTCGCTTAGTCTCACACGCGCACTCGCCTCAGCTAATCTCACAAAAGCCTCGAGCTGCCTAGGTGTAAACGGCACAGAACCCTCAGATGAACTTCTAATATCAACATAGTAGTTTTTCAGTATCTCAAAAGCCTCGTCGCTCATCACAGGAAATATACTCCTCTTTGCGTATGCGACATATTTTCTTAGGAACTCCGGTTCAAAAATTGGCATAACATTTTCCATCAAACCGTCTTGCTCTTTCTTTGTGTGTTTAGATTTCTTTGATTTCGCAATGTTCTCAGCAACCTCACCAGCCTTGTGTGTACGCAAAACATGGGTAGCAAGATCAGTATCAATTTTACGGTTTGGTTTATCAATAATGGAAAAAATAAGATCAAAACGAGACAGCAATGCTGGCGGCATGTTGATCTGCTCATGAATCGGCATGAACTCGTCGAAACGCCCAAGCTTCGGGTTCGCGGCAGCAAGCACTGCACAACGAGATTTTAGTGTAGCATTTATACCTGCTTTAGCAACTGATATTTCTTGTTGTTCCATCGCCTGGTGAAGCGAACTTCTATCAGTCTCTTCCATTTTGTCGATTTCATCAATACAAGCAATCCCCATATCAGCCAAAACAAGTGCTCCTGCTTCCAGTGTCCATTGACCTTCACCAAACTCATCACGAACAGCAGCAGCGGTTAGACCAGCAGCAGATGATGCTTTACCAGATGCATAAATACTTCTTGGAGCAAGCTTAGACATATAAGACAGCAATTGTGACTTAGCAGTACCAGGGTCACCAACCAATAGCGCGTGAATATCCCCTCGGATGTATGTACCATCTGGCATCCTCTTTGACAGCCCACCAAAAAGTTGCAAAACAAGAGCCTCTTTTTCCGTTTCCATACCATAAATAGTTGGGGCCATACTCTGCTTCATCTTATCGTAGATAGCAGGGTCCTTGCTGATCTTGATAATCTCTTTCTCATCTTCTTTAGTAACCTCTACCTCTTCGAACGCAAGCTCTTGCCGTTCTATGCTATATGCATCCATGATTTTATCAAAGGAGGTTAGACGATAAGTGCCTCTACGCCTCTGCATGGAATGAAGGATACCATTAACAATAATACGATCTCCAGGTGCTATCTCACCAACCATATCATCCTCAAGATAAATACTGATACGTTCAGGCTGTGCACCACCACGAAGTCCCTCAGGATTCTCCTGTACCTCCACCTTCTGCGAATCAATGAACGTAGATAAACTGGTCATAAGCTTAAAAGAAGAAATCCTGCCACAACCACCCTGATCCTCATAACACTCAGAAGGTTCCTTCAATATATCTTCTTCTTGTTCAATTCTCTGAACGGCACCACATTTCTGACACTGAAAAGCAGCAAGCTGAAGCTTAGGACGAACCTCAGTCACCTTCTTAACTAAGCCTTCCACGGCAGAATATTTACCAAGATGGTTAGAACGAATTTTACGTATGAATATCTTCTGAGCATCAGGGATATTAAAAACCCTGAAATGGAGTTTCAACTTGTTTTCAACAGCGACATCAATGTTTTTCAGAGCCTCCTCAGCATTAAAAATCGCTTTATACGGTTGATTAATAACCATCTCAGAAAGCTTAGAATCATGTTTATCAATGTTCCAATAATTAACAAAAAGACTACGCTTATCTGGATAAGACAAAGCAACATTCTCAATATCAGGTCTGCTGTTCTCTTCGAAAAAGTTCTCCCAGGAAGATACTAAACTCTCATCCTTCAACAACTGAACCATATGAATTCCCCCATTAAATTGTAGAGTTCGACATAACCGAACTCTTTAATAAACTTTGATAAATTTTAGCGGGCGCAGAAACACCAGGAGTGGTTGCACGTTTCACCTACTGATTACCCACATGCATCCTTGACCCCGCTAACCCGATGAGCACCAGCAGTTTGCGGTAAGGTTGCTCACTTCCGTGCCTCACCCGGTCTCCGCAACTAAGATGCGTATATGGCCCTCCGGCCATAGACAATCATCACCTCTGATCCCAAAGGACGAGGTTTCATCGTCAACAGATGGATCAATAAATGCTCGTTACATCGCCTCTTAGTTTCGACCCCAGCATATCGGCGATTTCTGGTTACAGGGAACGCCTACCTCCCCAGTCTATTCTACGCCTTTCGCCATTAAACCTAAATTATTAAAGTGATCTCCGCCTAATTAGTGATAGATTTCTAAAGAACTGGAAGAATACTAACGCTAAAGCAACTGCTAAAAAACCTAAATCTCTAAGAACATGAAGCCATGCATTCGATAGATCAGTTGCTGAAAAAGAATTCGCACTGACATAACCAGCATTATAAGAATCAAGTATAAGTAAAACTATAAATGAAGCAATAATTAAAAATAGTATCACATTTATGTAAAACGACCATTTATACCAGGCTTTTTTCCCCATAGGAACAATACTCTCAGCCATTATTTCAACTCCTCTCAGTTTAACAATGCAATAATCTATAGATATAAGAAAGTTATGCTTTAAATACTCTTTAGAAAAAGTCGCTCAACTTCGTTGTCCTAATCTTATCACTTATAAAAAGAGAATCTATGGCTTTTTCCACCAGTTTTATCCTCTGACACGCATAAGGTGGAAGGTTATATCTCTCCGCAATATTCTTAGAAATCTCAAGATATTTTTTCACTGACTTCTCATGAACCGTTAAAGTAAGTTTACCACCACACTCTATACAAACGCCCTGAAGCGGAATCCTACGATATATTGTGTTACAAAGCGGGCATCTCACTGACTGTTTACTGAAAGCCCTTAGGTTACCAAGCATATCTGGTAAAAAGTGTCTTTCTATAACCTTGTAGGCAACATCAGGTGTGTCAACAGCTCTGATTTTTGCTGCTAGACTAAGCTGAGCATTCATCTTATCCATCATAGTCTTCAAAGTTTTGTAAGCAGAAGCAGCCGGACCCTCAGATATATTGTTTGTATCATGTGTGAAATAAAATTTTTCGTATTGCAACTCAGTTCTAAGCCTCGATGATACTAAACCCATGATTGATTCCAAATTTTTTGGGTTCTCATGCCTTAGCGTAGCCTCATAGAAATCAAGCGGGTATCTAGCCAATGTGTCAATGTTGTGTGCCTCTTTGTCAACCTCAGTTGGATCAATACGCGTTGTAAGTATGAGAGGTAAATCCATTCTGCCGCCACGTTTATCTGGAATATATGAGTGTGAGAAGTTTAACAGCGCATCCATCAGAAGCATTAAACCATCTTCATCGCCATCACAGTTATTTGACATTACAAAATCATTAATCGGGAAGTTATGTAAATGATCGACTTCAATATCGTAAATGAATTCTGAGTCTGATTTTATAGGCTCAATTTCTTTTATGCCATCAAGTATGAAATCGCCAAAGCTGGTCAATCTTGGTTTTCTTTCTTTTGAAACAGCAGATTCAAGTCTGGTTTGTTTTCTTTTAAGAGAGAAACCTATTTCCTTAGAAAACTTTCTTGCATATGAAGAGCGAATTGAGAGATAATACAGAGTAAACTCGGGCGATTTCCCTTTTTTATCATAGAATTTCTTTGCAAGACCTCCGGGGCGTCTTGTTTCTTCTTTACATCTGTAGAATATACCAAAGCGGAGTAATTGTAAACCGATATCATGCAATAATTCACGATTAACCGAGGAGCATGTAACATGTAATCTGTTCTTTTCTACAGACCCATCCCCTGAAAAATAGGCTCGCAACATTTCTTTTATTTTCTTTTTTGGTAAAGCAGTAAATCCTGGTGGTATTCTTTTGTTCTTTGCGTTTGTTCCTATGCACAGTATATGAACAAAGAAATCGTGAACAAGTCTGTTTGCAATAGAAATATCGCATTTTCCTTTGTAAGAATGTATATGGAAAGTTTCTTGGATACATTTTGCGACATCGCCGCGTATTTCTTTTTCCGTACATGCAAAACCAATTTGGTAGCAGCTTTTTTTTGTAAATCTTGCATGTCCCTCGGCTAGGTAGTATCCAAGTAGACGCATAAGAGAACCATCAACTTTTATTATTCTAGGTATAACTGCATGGTTTCGTTTTACTCCCAAAGTGCATGCTTTTGGTATTGCATTTGAATTCTTTTTACACAGCTCAAGCAATCTTAAGATTATATGCAGGGGAATGCTGTCCCTGTAAATGTAGTTAGAAAATGTTTTCTTGTTAATCTGTAATTTTTGTGAGGTTAGTTTTAATCCCCCTAGCTCGTTCACACATTTTTGCACAAGTTTTTCGATGCCTCTAACAACTACATCCTTGCTATGTTCCTCATCTAATTTTAAAAATTCTGATAGTAAATCTATGTTTTTTATGTCGTTATCACGGAAATCTATTTTATTTGAAACAAAAAATTTGTCATCTTTTTGTAGTTCCACTATTTTTTTGGTTATAACTTTTCCGTTAGACAACACCATAACTCGATGCATGGGTGATCCGGTAAAGTTCCTACCAGATTTCAGCGTAATTTTCATCATATGTTTTGGTGCTTTTATTTTTAGAACCGAGTTGATATTTCTTAGCTCAGATTTGCCATTTTGAGGATTGAAAGCAAAAGTTTTGACGTCCTCTACTGTTTTTTGTTTTGTACCAAAGTCATCAACAACTTTTTCGTTTGTTGTTGTATCATAGTAGAGGTTTTGCAAGCTGATAAGAGCAGGTTTTTCTGAGTTTACCAACAAAATGTTTGTATCTGGTGAAAGGCAGTTCCTTCTTTTCGCTGCATGATAAAACGGATGCGAGAAGCATACCTGGGAATCTGTAAAACCTATTATTCGTGCCAGAGCACCAGCAGATGTATGTGGTGCAAGGCCGACAACAAGATGTCCTGTTATATCCTCCAGGTTTCTTATTTTGTAGAAACGCTCTAGTTTGTAGAATTTAACAAGCAAGTCATCTATGAATCTTGAGACTTGAGTGAAATACTCAGCGCATGATTTTGATATTATAACATCCTGTACTTTAAGTTCGCAGATTTGTTCTTCGCTTTCTAGTGGGTTTCCTAGGTAGTCTTTTGTGTAGCCAAGTTTTTTCAGTTTTTCTATAGGGATATGTGTTTCTTTTGGTTTGAAATGTGTCAGTGGTGCATCTGTCATATCAAAACGGATTGTCCCATCTTTGAAAACTGATACATCGTATTTTGCTCTTAGTATCCCTTTTTCAAGTGGCTCTGGTGTCTTGTGTTTTGATATTGTTCCTATTACTCCTTTAATCGTATCAGGCAGATTTCTTTCATTTATGTTTTCTTGTGCTATGATAAGTTCTTCTGCTATGTTGATTTGCTGTGGCTCTATTTTACCGTTTTTGCATTCTGTGTGTCCACCGCATGTGCATGTTATTTTATGGGTTTTCTTGTTGCATTTTGGGCATACCCGAACACCTGCTTCAACTTCTATTATGCCTCTTTCTGCAGCTGCTCTTACAAGACGCTGGTTGCCCCCATAGTTTCCAAGTGGGAAGAGGGTGTGTGGTGGCGGCCTCATTTTTCTAGGCGCTGCTTTTTCTGGTCGCCCCATACGTGTCCCGATGCGATATGGCGCACGTTCCTTTATTGTGATACCAGCAAGTTTTGAGACTATGTCAACGGTTTTTTCGTCTTCTTTTATTTCATTTAGAGAGATGTATCTGTCTGTTTCAACGATTTTATTTTCTTTGATATCTAAACCGCAGCATCTGATAATAGGGCAGGAGTATCTATCTAGGTTGATTGTCCCTTCTCTTTGTTTGTGTAACGCACCTAGTTCAATTAGTATCCTTTTTGTTTCTTGGTCTTTCGGCAAAACCAGCGAGTTTTCTTCTGATATTTTTCCTTGTTCTTTTACAGTTTTTGATAAGTAAACTAATTCTTTTGGTGTTATGTCGTGCCAGAAAAGATTGTAAAAAGGATGTAGTGGCACATTATATTTTTCTGATAGCTCGAAAGCGTCACTGAATGACGGATATTTGAGATCTATGTTTCTGCCCAGGTCTTCTGATATTTTTTTATTAGTTTTTTCATCTGCTTCTTTTACGTTGTTGAACGTGTAGTCTTTTGGTAAAAGATTAGCTGCTTTTTGTAGGTCTTGAATCCACCATTCGTATACGTAGCTTGAGTTTGGTAGCAACGCATTGTTTTCTTGGAATTCACCAAATGGTATGAGTATTTCGCCGAGGTCGATTATTTTTTGTACGTCATGTTTTTTTGCATCCTCAACATTGTTTATCTGAATGAGGTCACCGTTTTGTAGTATTACGATTGGTCCTTCGATTTCTGTGCATGGTGTCCCTATTGTTCCTTTTCCCGGTCGCTCTGTTTTAAGTTGAGTTCCAACTGCTATGAAACTATCCAAGATATACATTGATGCTGGGTTTATTGCTGTTGATGCTAGACCAGCAGTTCTTGCTCTTCCGTAGCGTAATCTGAAACCGCCTTTTCTTGATGGGTGTGAGAATACTGGTCTGCCTGCTATTACTTCTCCTATGTATTTTGATGATGGCGTTATCTCAGGTAGTTCTTCTTTCTTTTTGTCATCCTTGTTTTCTTTGTTTACAAATATATCTAAAAAATCCCATCCTTCTAGCTTAAGTTTTTTAACATGTTTCATTATCTTTGGTGCTTTAAGGCAGAGTCCTTCTGCTATCACCAGGCATGCGCCGCCTCTGAGCCGGTTAGTTTCTACACGCGGTAGATCCCTGTAGCCTGTTACTTCTTCGTCTTCTGTTCCTTCTCCGTTTATGCAAATCGGGCATTCTTTTACTATTTTGTCTATCTCGTCAACTGTTGGTAGGTATTGTAGGTGTTGTACTCTTTTGTATAGAGGTATCTCTTCTTTGTATCGTTCTATTTCACCTGGTGTTGGTTTGTATCTATCGATTCCCATTTCTCGTCTAACGATATCTGCGATGAGGACGCTCATAGCCTGCCCCGTACCACCAGCGCTTCTTATTGGTCCTGAGAAATAAAGGTCAACATAGTTGGTACCATCATTGTTTTTTCCAAGTCGCACCTCAGCTATGCCCTCAAGTGGCGCGACAAGCACGCCTTCTGTTAGTATTGCTAGTCCGGTTCGTATAGCCTGGTCTATGGCATCTTCTATTTTGTTGAATTTATAGGTTTTACCGGATGCTATTTCTCTTGATATTTCAAGTGAGACTAGTTCTCTGTTATTCAGTTTTTTTGTAGTGTTTCTTATTTTTGGTGCTATGTCTTTAGGTCCAACTAGTTGCTCTACTCTTGATGCAAGGTCTAGGGCCTGTGGTATTTCAACCTTGTACTCTGGGTCTAAACCTTTTTTTCTAGCCTCAAGAGCGATTGAATAACACTCATCAATGTCCTTCTGTAAAGAGTTAAAATACTCTTGCATGTTTGAGCTAACTGCAACATCGATGGATTGGTCCCCACCCATAATTTCCCGCTCTAAAAATTTTGGTAAATTTTGTTAATACAAACCAGTAGTTTAAAGTTTTGTATTTTACAAAAACTATTCTAACTTCCTACTGAAATCCATCATCGTGACATTACCTGTTTTAAGATCAACAATCGGTAGTTTAGCAGAATCAGGTACGAAATTCAGCATCTTCTGATAACTAGTCTGCGCCTGCCAGCTACTAGCATTAATTAGCGTAACACCACGGTAGTCACCAAACTTTGCTACATGAACATGACCTGTAACAAAAATATCAGGAACCCTATCAACAATCATGTAATCAGAATGTTCCGGCGCAAGAGGCGTATAACCACCATAGGTTGGAGCGAGATGATGTTTACGTAACATAACCTTCATAGTCTCAATAGGTTCATTGTACTTAAGCGACTGAATATTAGTAGCAAAATCAAGCAGGCTTTGACCATGATAAGACAAAACCTCGACACCATTCAAAGAAAAGTAACATGGGTTGCCAACAAACGTTATATCCTTACCAGAAAAAAGGTCTCTTATCTCTTTTTCAAAAGTTGGTTGCGGCTCCGCAGGCCTGACAGCATCGTGGTTACCAGGCTGTATAATAATCGATATATGATCAGGTATTAGTCTGAACTGCTCAGCCAAAGCCTCATACTGCCTATAAACATCAGTTATAGACAACTCTTTCTCCTGATTAGGATAAATACCGATGCCATCTACTATATCGCCTGGTACAACCAAATATTTTATTCTACCAGCCACATCACGTTGCCTAGAGTTACCAAGCATACCATTAAGCCAGCGAAGGAAATACTGCCATTCGCTTTCCATAAACATCTTACTACCAATGTGAATATCGGATAGAAACGCAGCGAAAACAGGTACCTCTGACTTGTGTTTTTCATGCTGTATACTAACCTCAGGGAAAACTATACTATGTACAACAACAAGGTCACCGTTTTTACTCATCTGTCCTTTTATGCCTATGATCTCATCTAAAACAACCTCACCAGCCATCTGAAGGGTTTCATGATTAGTCTTAAGAGCGATACATTTTGCAACATCTGTTTCATCTTCTATTTCTATAAACTTATGGCCGTTCACTGTTGTCTTAACATCTTTCACTATGCCTACTATCTGAACTTCTTTGGTGGCACCATTTTTAATCCTGTGTATGGGCATTACATTAACCATTTCTCTTCTCTGATTCTGAAGTAGTTTACGTAAAACATGGTACCGGTCTACAAACAATTTAGCGAAATCCTCTGTTGTCCCCTCACACGTACTTTTACCTGTTACATCCTTTATTATCTCTATCTCAGGTTCGTATTCAGCTGCTTTTGGTTTCCAGCCTTTCACCCTTTCGATTGATATCAATTTTGGTATCGCTGCTTCTTCATCTGATATTTCTGGTTGATCATCATCTGGTTCTTCATCTTCGTCACCGTTCTCATCAGACGAAGATTTACGCTGTAAATCCCCTTTACCATAAAGGTTTGAGAGAACCTTTTTCTGTACCTCTTTCTCAATTTGTGTACCAACCACCGGCGGTTCTGGTTTAGGCGGCTCCTCAACCATTTTTGTTGTCTGCTGCTCAATGTTTTTTATCTGATCAACAGTCAAAATAAGAGGATACTCTTGGAGGTTTTTTATTATAAAAGACGAAAACTCATCTGGTTTATCCTTTGACATAATGTATTTTAGAGCATCTGGTTGTACGAACGTACCATGTTCTGAGAACGACCGTATAATAGCCTTCATTCCTCTATCCCACAAAAAAAACATTTTCCCTGTTTTTTTAAAATGTATAACTTCATGGGTTTTTAGAATTGCGGTTAAAAACAAAACCCTCCAAGGCGGGTCTTATATATATTTTTCTGTAAAAACGTGTTTTTAGAACAAAAAAACAAAGAGGCGTTTCCAAGGCTTTCAACAAACTTCTAAAACCGTGTTTTCTCCATGTGTTTTTCGAAAAAGATATAAAATAGGATAAACTAACATAAGATTAGACAGAAAAAACCAAGGAGCGTAGATGCCTGATGATAAGCGTAAAAATCTACAAACAAGGATGCGACATGATAGTAGGCGCATGTGACGAGGAGCTTCTAGGAAAAAAATTCACGAAAGGCAATATACAGATAGATGTCTCAAATGGTTTTTATGACGGTGAAAGGGTTAACAAAAAAACCCTAAAGAAATACCTTGAGAATGCTACGATAGCTAACCTTGTCGGTACAAAGACTGTAGAATGTGCAATTGAGATGGGGCTTGTGGACCCGCATTTTGTTCTTAAAATAAAAGGCGTACCACATGCTCAGATGGTTAGAATGATATAAAACTTGTTTTTACTATTCTGTTATTGTGATTTTTTTACTATCACCAAAATAAGATTCTAGATTGTTGAAAATCGGTACTTCTACTACAACGATATAAGATCCCGGAGGCACCTGTTTATTATGCTCAAAACTCAAGTTGTCATAGTACCAATATATATTTTTTGCTGTTTGATTCCAAATACTTACATTGTCGTATATAACTGAAGAAGAGCCATTAATTGATATAGTAAATGATTTAGAAAGCCAAAAATGTAAGTCATACTTTCCAGGCATATCCAATGCCCAGACAGCAGCATAAGTTTCTGTATATATCTTAATATTAAACATGGTAAGTAATTCACCTGTTGTGCGATTTTCATATCCTTTACAGAAAAGCGTTTTATCTTCGGTTTTTAAATTTGTCAATATAACGCCAATACTTATGTTCTCTCCAACATTGTACATATCTTTATCTGTAGTAACTTCGATTCTTACTCCTTCAAACTCCGAATTAATGTGCTGGATTTCTATTGGTGTAATTATGTTTATTAGAATGTTAGCCCCAACGGCACCAATACAAACTGTAAGTATTATTCCAAAAACAATGTTTAATTTTGTTTTTCTTGGGCGTAATAGGCTTGCACCTGTCCATGTTAGTTTATAGTAAACCCATTTATGGCCTTCTCGTTCATATCTTTTAACATATCCCGTCTCAACAAGTTTTGTAAGATGTTCATGTAGAGTCATCTTGTGGAGATTTGTGACTCTAGCAATATCATTTAAATTCAATTTTTTCTCATCAAGTGCTTTTATAATTTTTAGGCGCGTCTCCGAAGAAAGAGTTTTGAAATCCTTTGCGTTTAATTCGATATCAGACATGACATGATGCAATCTTTATTATATGTTGTTTAATTAAAATACTATCTGTTTTTGTAAGGTGTTTACCATACATTTTCCTACCATTTATATATTCAGCACGATATAAATATATTCGGTGATATGCCTATGAAAAGAACTTTGAAAATTGGAGTTGCTATATCAATAATCAGTATTACAAGTGTTATTGCTGCAGGGGTTTTTCTTAATCATAACGTAAAACCATTGTCTGTAATTTTTACTGACTCTGCGTTCGAAGGCATAAATATTGATGTGAATACTGACAAGGAAGTCTATGCAATTGGAGAAAAAATACAAATCGACGTTTCTTTGACAAATACAAATAGTTATGATTCAATCCTTTATTGCCAGGGTTGGAAAGATAGACAAAATGATGAATTATATAGCCTTTTTCTAGTAACGATTTATGATGAAAATTATACTCAAGTTTGGTATCGCACAGTCCCTGATAAAAATGAATTGATAAAATTTGGAAATAGTTTACCATCAAATAATGATAAAAATAAATCAGTTATAATTGATATGAATGAAAGCTCATCTAAAACAAACCCTGAAAGAAAGATTGCTTCGATGTTAGGATATTATTCTTCCTCTTTTACATTGAATCTCAACGCATCTTCAACAACTACATACAGCAATATCAGTTCATGGAATCAGACTGCAAAAGACATTCGTGTGATAATTGATAATGTAACATGGTATGATTTTAATAAACAAGTGCCAACAGGGACATATATAATTACAGTAACTGTGCCATTAAACATGAATTATTATTTTGGTAATGTTTACAAAGAATTTTACTTTGGAAGCAGTAAAACTATTAAAATAATATAACAATCGGCTTTAAATTAAGAGGGAAAAACATAATGAAAAATAACATTTATGTTCTAGATCTTGCCACTACATTTACATTTAGATATCAATATTTAGGCACCCTAATTTTTACACCAGATAAAATATATTTTATCGCAACAGAAAAAATAAGTACCAATCGGCAGACAGGATTTATTAAAGCGATGAGTCTTTTACTAGTTACAAAAGGAGGAATAGATCATTTGTTTAATAATGAGCTAAAAAAAAGTATACAATCTGAAAATGTTGATAGTACAATTCAGCAATTAGATAGATTGGCTAGTGAAAAAAAAGGCTCAATAAAAATAAACAAGTTTGAAATTATTTCTTTCAAGTTACAATCTAGTAGTTTAGATTCTTCAATTACAATTAGAACCGATGGCAAAAAATATAGGTTTAATATTGCAAA
>JBFYMH010000037.1:0-4937 GCA_041305005.1 Thermoplasmatales archaeon
TTTGTTAGTATCCATTTGTCAATGTCTATTAGTTCTGGTTTTTTTGTTTTACCTTTTTTTGTTATGTTAGATATGAAGTTTTCTACGTTCCATAGTTTACGCAGCAGCCTTGTTCCTCTTATCACATCCTTGTATCTGAACGGGTTGTCTTCTCCTAAGGCGCAGCTTGCTGCGTAGCATCTAAATGCGTCAGAGCCGTATTCTTTTATTACGTCTAGTGGGTCTATGACGTTTCCCTGGCTTGCATGCATTGGTGTGCCGTCTTCTGATAGTATGAACCCGCCCATCATTATATTCTCAAAAGGTTTCTCATCTGTTAGTAATGAGCATCTCAGTATTGTGTAGAAAGCCCATGTCCTGATTATGTCATGTGCCTGTGGCCTTAGTGACATTGGATATAGTTTTTTGAATAGTTTATCATCTCTATGCCAGAAAGTGTTGTACAATGGTGATATGGATGAGTCCATCCATGTGTCAAAAACATCTTCGCATCCTTTTAGTTTGCCGCCGCATTTCGGACATTTTTCAACTGGTGGTTTGTCTTTGGTTGGGTCTATATAGCAATCCTCTGCTTTAGCTAAAACAGCATGTTCGCATTTCTCGCATTCCCATAGTGGTATAGGTGTAGCAAAGTATCTCTGTCTTGATATAACCCAGTCCCATTCCAAAGAGTTTACCCAGTCTTCTAGTCTTATTTTCATGAACTCCGGGTGCCATTTCATTTTGTCGCTTGCTTCCAGGACCATTTGTTTGAATGGTATGGTTTTCAAAAACCATTGTTTAGCGTTAATAAATTCTACTGGTGTTTTGCATCGCCAGCATACGCCGACGTTTTGGTCAAGTGGTTCTTGTTTAATCAAAATGTTGTTTTTCTTTAGTTCTTCTATGACAGCTGTTCTTGCTTCCTCTATTTTCATTCCCTTGTATTTGCCGCAGAGACTTGTCATTCGTCCTTCTTCGTCTATGCTCATCTCAAGTGGTAGTTTGTATTTGAAAACCCAGTTAAGATCCTCTTTGTCTCCTACTGTGCAGATCATTACTACGCCTGAGCCGAACTCAGGGTCAACAGCGTCGTCCTCAACGATCTTAACCTTTTTGCCAAATAATGGCACCTCAAGTATCTGGTCAACAAGCCATGATGTCCTATCATCTGTTGGATGAACAGCTACGATCTGACATGATGGTAACATCTCGGGTCTTGTAGTGGCAATTTCTACATAGACTCCTTTTTTGTCCTTGCCTATGTTTCTATATTTTAATAGTTGTTCTGGTTGGTCTTTTGTGAAATAAAATTTTACTGTGTTAAGCTTGGTAGTCCTGTTGTTGTATGTCACCTCTGCGTCTGCCATAGCTGTCATGCAGCGTGGACACCAGTTAACTGGGAACTTGCCCTTGTATATATGGCCTTTTTTGTGAAGCTCAATAAAAGATATTTGTGTAAGCCGCCTGTAGTACTCAGCGTTTGTCTGGTAGTAGATAGTGGGATCCATGCTCTCCCCTAGTATTGTGAACTGGTCTGTCATTGTTTTTATGTTTTTTTCAGCGAACTCCGAACATAGTTTTGTGAACTTATGACGGTCGATGTCTTTACGCGTGATATTTAGTTGCCTCTCAACACGCTCCTCTATTGGTATGCCGTTCACATCAAAACATAATGGAAAAAAAACGTTGCAGCCGCACATACGTTTGTAACGAGCAGCAAAATCTATATGTGTGTAGTGCACAGCATGACCTGCATGAAGAGGGCCTGAGGCGTAACGTGGTGGTACATCTATGCTGTAGACAGGTTTATCGCTAATCTGGTCGAAATGATATATTTTCATTTCCTGCCATTTCTTCTGCCATTTTTCTTCGATTTTTTTCTGGTTGTAATCAGCCATTATGTCTCCTCAGATTATCATCAGGGGTTTGTGGAGGTCAAACTGGATTATTACTTATAAACGTTACTTTCTATTCAGAAAAACCTTTTTTAACCTAAGAAATAAGATTGTTTGTAGAAAAAATGTTTTTGAACGCAGGATTTTAGATTGTTTATATGCTGTTTACGATATTCTTAAGCTCGGTTATGTCTTCTCTTATTTTTTCTATTTGCAGCATTTTTTCTTTTTCAAAGTTTTCTATTATAGATCCAAGTGGGTATGTTAGTTTGTATATGTGTATGGGTCTGCCTTTTCCTTTTTTTCTAAGATCTCGTTTTTTTACCCAGCCTTTTTTCATTAGTTGTTGCATGACAACGCTTACCTCTGGTTGTCTTAGTCTTGTCCCTTGTTCTACATCAGCTGATTTGCATTCTTCAACCTGTGAAATGTATAGCAGTGTTTTAGCAAAATTTTTTGGCATACCCAGCTCTGAGAATATTTTTATTACTCTATCATCCTGCTGAGTTGTCCTATTGGGTTTGTTATTTTCCATGATCATCAACTCTATTAATAATATATTTCCAATCTTATAATATCTAGGTACTTTATATATTTTTTCTTTTAATAAATATAAATAAATAATATAAAACTGTATCGGTTTCTTATCCTAGAAAACCCAGTGCTTCCTCGATTCTGCCCATCTCAATACCGGTGGTAAGATTACCTATAATAGCACCCCTGGAATTAGCGACAAGACCACTACCAATCAGTGGGGTACCATGGTTAACAGTCCCAATCATAACATTTACATCAAAAACCTTCTCCAAAACAATCTTTTCCTCATCAGAGACCTTAGGATGACACAGCAAACCCTTATTTGTAACAACCGCTGCCATACCAACAGTCTTCAAAGAAGCAATAGTGCCTTTGTAAACAGGTACACCAAAGACTTTCTCCATGCTTTTGATACTCTCGTCTTTCATATCAGGATGAACCAACGCGCCCTTATCGCTAACAAGAATGTCGTTACCAGCAGCGTTAAGCCTATCATCAATCACACAGACATCGAAACCCTGCTGCTCAATAATCTTAATGCTATCTTTATCAACAAAATCAGTTACAACAGCACCCTTCGAGTTAAAGACTAGAAGAGAACCAATTATAGTAGCATCAGCTATCGTAAGCTCAACAATCTTTGCGCCTAGGGCCTCAACAATATTGTTTTTAACCTTCTTAGACAACCCTTTCCGCAAAAAAATTATGTCATCGTTCGCCCTACAAAAAACACCTAAATTAGGATTCTCGTTGAAATCCAATAACTGAAACATGCGTTATTCACTTTTCTTCTTAGCAGCCTTGCCCTTTGTAGTCTTAGCTGACTTAGCCTTGGGTTTAGATGGAGCCTTCTTAGCCTTATGTTTAGCTGTTTTCTTCTCAGGTTTCTCTTCAACTGCAGGCTTCTCTTTTTCTGCTTTTTCTTTTTTCTCATGAGTTTTCTTTTTCTTTATCTTAACTTCGCCATCAGCAGTAGGAGCAATCTCGATCTTTTCTTCTCCCTCAGCCGGTTTTTCTTCCCCTGGCGCTTCTTTCTTCAATATAGGTTCTTTTTTCGCTTTTTCCTCTTTTAGTATCTCACGTCTAGATTTCTTAAACTCAAGCTCAGGTAGATAAGCCTCTACGACACCATCATCGAATTTAACCGCCTTTACACGTATCTTAGTTGGTATGTGGAATTTACCACGTGCCCACAACGCGTTGTTGAGGGAATCGTCAATCCAAACGTTATCCTCATCAACCTTCATGTGTTTAGTCAAAAAATTTTTAACTGTCTTTACAGCATGTGGTGCAGCTACGGATGATCTGCAGTTTTTCTTCTTCAAAGGTATAACATATATTCTCTCGATTTCCTCTGCCATAGTAATTAAGCTCTCTTTAGATGATTTCTCCGCCAGTTACGCGTTTTAGGATGACGGGTAAACCTACGGTTGGTTTTAATCATAATCCAGGCTGGTACACGCCTATTGCTGTTTACCGCCTTATTAAGACGAGTTTTCCTACCAAGTGACTTATGTGACGACATACGGTATCTACCTTCTCTTTATAGAGATATCTTTTTTCTTTGGCATTATCTTCGAGAGCAACATCACAAGTTGCTCATCATTTATCTTACTCTTCAGTCTGCCACTCTGAGCCAGCATTATGAGCTGGTTTTCTATGGATTCAGCAACATCAGGGCGTGCGACCTTTATTCTACCAAGCCTTTCTCTTGCCTGTGGTGTGAGGATGGCCCTCATTATCACCTTTTTCTGCTGATCCATTTCTTCTTGCTGGGATTCCTGTTCTTCAAATGCACCCTGCATTGCCATCTGTTGCTGTAACTCTTGCAACCTTTTTTTCTTAAGGTTCTCTAAATCTTCATCCATAAACCCTATCGAATCTTAAATTAATATTTTTTTAAACCAGGATAGTTTTCCTGTACGCTCTGCATAACCTCATATGATGTTTTATCTAGGAAGGACCTGCCTTTTGGTGTCAATATACGGCCTTTGCCTCTAACCTTAGTTACATAACCTGCTTTCTCTAATTGTTGCAGTGTTCTTCTAACTACTGCGCCGCTTCCTTTCCTTACTCTGTTTGGTTTTGTTCTACGATCCCTGTTGCCACCGTACTCTGCTCTTAGATGCTCTATACCCATGCCGTCTGTTATGTATAGTTTTCTTAGTACGCTAGCGCATCTTGTGTACCACCAGTCCTTGTTCTCTGGTGGGTTCTCCTTGTTTATTCCTGTTCGCCAGTAGCTGCAACCTTCCGGTGGAACAATAGATTTTTCTTCATGTAACTTCTTCGCTACAATATCTATTAAATTCTTAGCTGGTACATCATATACTGTTGTCATACTAATATTACTCCCATAATCGTTATAAAGGATAGGTTTTGGGATACGGTAATAAACGATAGGTTATTTAAGTATAACGGCCCCTGGGTTTATTTGTTTCTCAGTGGCATCCTACTAAATTTCTTGCATTTATTGCAATAAAAAACAAGTTTACCTCCATGGATTCTTACCCTGCATGTAAC
>JBFYMH010000038.1:0-5459 GCA_041305005.1 Thermoplasmatales archaeon
AGGCCAGGCTCGTTCAATTTTAAAAGGCGAGAGACTAGCACTTAATATTATATGTAGAATGAGTGGTATTGCAACAGAAACAAAAACACTCGTGGATTTATGCAAGAAAATCAACCCACGGGTTACAATAGCTGCAACAAGAAAAACAACACCTGGTTTCCGTGAATATGAAAAAAAAGCTGTGATACTTGGTGGAGGGGAATCGCACAGATTTGGGTTGTATGATGCAGTGTTAATCAAGGACAATCATCTTAAAATCGTTGGCTCAGTAGAAGAGGCAATAAAACGCGTAAAAGAAAAAACTAAAGACAAAATTATAGAAATAGAAGTTGAAAACGAAAAAGATGCGCTCATCGCAGCGAAGATGAACGTTGATATAATTATGCTTGATAATTTTGATGCTAAATCAGGGATGGATGTAGCCAAGAAAATAAGGAAAATTAACAGAGATGTTTTGATTGAAGTGTCAGGTGGTATAACCAAAGAAAACATACAAGAATATGCTTCTTTTGCTAACCGTATTTCTCTTGGTTATCTCACTCATTCAATTAAAAGCAAGGATTTTTCTTTGGAGATTAGAATTTTTTAGGAAATATTTAATAGGTGAAATTACTTTACGATTATGGTAAGAAATTTCACGTTAGTGGGGTTGTAGTTATAGGGATATGGTGATTTAGATATGGAGAAAATTATAAAAGAAGTTATTGCAAATGAGGAAAAGAAAAAAAGAGAAAAAGACTCTTCAGAAAAAACCGATAATCTAGAGAATTCACCTGCTAGAGGTGTTGATAACTGTGAACTAGAAGAGATATTGAAAGGTTTGGTTACTAAGATTAAGGTTGTTGGCTGTGGTGGTGCTGGGACTAATACTATTTCCAGGTGTACTGAGGCTAGCATAGAGGGTGCTGATTTAATTGCTGTTAATACCGATGCCCAGCATCTTTTACTATCGAAATCACCTCATAAGGTTTTGATTGGCAGGCGTATTACTCGTGGTCTTGGTGCTGGTTCTCTTCCTCAGATTGGTGAGGAGGCTGCTACTGAGAGTGAGGAGGATATCCGTAAGGCTGTTGCTCCTGCTGATATGGTTTTTGTAACCTGTGGTCTTGGTGGTGGTACTGGTACTGGTTCAGCTCCTATTGTTGCTGAGATTGCTAAGGAGTGCGGTGCTTTGACGATTGGTGTTGCTACGCTTCCTTTCAAGGTTGAGGGTCTTATTCGTATGGATAATGCTGAGGCTGGTTTGAAGCGCCTTAGAGAGGCATGTGACACTGTTATTGTTATACCAAATGATAAACTGCTTGAGATTGTCCCGAATCTTGCGTTGAATGCTGCTTTTAAGGTTGCCGATGAGGTTCTGATGAGATCAATAAAGGGTATTACTGAGATGATTACTAAACCAGGTCTTGTTAACCTTGATTTCGCTGATCTTAAAACAATTATGAAACGTGGCGGGGTAGCTATGATAGGCCTTGGTGAAGCAGAGGGTGAGAACAAGGCTGTTAACGCTGTTGTAGAGGCTCTTAATTCTCCACTGTTGGATGTTGATGTATCTGGTGCCACTGGCGCTCTAGTTAACGTTACTGGTGGTGATGATATGACAATCGGTGAAGCAGAGCGTGTTGTTGAAGAGGTTTACTCACGTGTTGACCCGAATGCTCGTATAATTTGGGGTACAACAATTGATTCGAGTCTTAAGAAAACAATACGTACGATGCTCGTAATAACTGGTGTTAAATCAAAGCAGATACTTGGTCCTACACAGAGAACATATGAAAACAAGGAGTACGGCATAGACTTCGTAGCATAAAAACAGGTTTAACTAGACAACCCAGATGATTCAATCGATATTTTTTACTAGTGTTAAAAATCAGCCAAATCCTTTATATATAACTAGTTATTTGACGGATTAAGTTTCATTTGAGGTGTAAATAGTGAAATTATTCAAAAGCGATAAAAGCATTATGGAAAGAGCCCGGGATTTGCAACACAGGATAGAATCTAGACAACAAAGGGTTGGTATGGGCAAATACGGCAGAGTCTTTAAAATGACCCGTAAACCTACCAATGAAGAGTTCAGCAGAACCTCGATGATAACAGGTATAGGTATACTGGCTATAGGCGGATTAGGTTTCGTAATTTTTTTGCTTGCTACACAGGTTGCACCTTGGATAGCAAAAGAACTTGGTTTGATTCACTAAATGGGGTAAATTATGCAAGACGTAAATTCTGATGTTAATATCGAAGAAAAAACAAAGATTTTTACAATAAAAACTCAGGTTGGTAAAGAACAGAGTGCAGCAGATATCATCAGTAGCAGAGCAGATAAATCAAAAATAAAAATACCATCAATACTTGTAACGCCGGAACTCAGAGGATATATTTTTGTTGAGAGTTACGACATAGAGCGTATAAAAGAGATGATTAAAACAATTTCTTATGCCCGTAACATACTTGAGGGTGATACACCCATAACGCAGATAGAACATTTCCTTGTACCAGCATCCACAGTTGCGAAGATAGCTGAGGGCGATGTAGTTGAAATGGTGGCTGGTCCATTCCGCGGTGAAACAGCTAAGGTTACACACATAGATGATACAAAAGAAGAGATTACTGTTGAACTCTTTGAATCTGTTGTCCCAATACCAATAACAGTTAGAGGCGAACAGGTTAGAGTAATTAAAAGAAAAGAAGAAGAAAAAAAGAAGGAGGAATAAATTAGTATGCCAGATACAGTAAAAGCACTTGTCGATGGCGGAAAAGCAACTGCTAGCCCACCACTTGGCCCAGCACTTGGTCCACTCGGCGTAAACATAATGCAGATAATCAACGCAATTAACGAAAAAACCAAACAATTCGAGGGCATGAAAGTCCCAATAAAAGTTATTGTTGATCCTAAAACAAAAAAGTTTGAGATAGAAGTTGGTACACCACCTTCTTCATCGCTTATTTTAAAAGAGCTACATCTTGACAAAGGATCAGGCACACCGTCTACACGTAAAGTCGGTAACCTCACCGTTGATCAAGCTGTTAAGGTAGCTAAAATGAAACAAGACGGTCTACTTGGTAAGAATCTTAAAAAGAAAACAAAAGAGGTAATAGGAACCTGCGTATCAATGGGTATAACAGTTGAGGGCAAAAGACCACAAGAAGTCCAGAAAGCAATTGATGAGGGTGTTTACGACTCTAAATTCTCTTAAAACCACGTTGGAAGAACTGTCTGATTGATTTAATCATACGATCCCTTCTTATTTGTATGGGGATTGTACTACCTTCTCCCCACGTATTTTTCTTTTCAATATAAGAAATGATAGAGTCTATATTAGTATCATTAGTATCTATTATTGTATAACCATATCCTGCATACAATGGATCGTGTGCGTCGCTACCACCTGTTCCACCTAGTTTGTATTGTTTTGCTACCCTGGCTGTTTTAATATTTGTTTTAGGTAAACTACAGCCGTTAAAAACCTCTATTGCAGGGATTTTATTATGTATTATTTTCAATTTTTCTTCTTTAATGCCGGACATTTTCCTAAAAAGATGTGGAACAACTGGTACGCCGCCTTGATCAAGTATTTTTTCTACTGTTTCCTCAACCGATAGTTCACGTTGTATCTCTTTTTTTACATTTAATGCCAATATGTGCCCGTCTGCTGTTGATATTTCCATGCCAGGAATTATTACGAAATCTTTTGGTTTGAGTTTCAAAGCTTCTAAAGATCCTTTTATGGAGTTATGGTCTGTGATTGCCATTCCGTTAAGCCCTTTTTTCTTTAGAAAATCCATTATCTCTTTAGGTGAACCAGAGGCATCCTCCGAATATTGAGAGTGAACGTGTAAATCAAGTTTTAACATTTTATTACCCTTTTAGATTACTAAAAATGCGGGCGCCGGGATTTGAACCCGAGTTATAAGCTTGGCAAGCTTAAGTGATACCAGACTACACTACACCCGCAATAAAATATTTGGGAATCATGAAAACAATAACTCCTTAAAAAGACTTATGGTTCATTCTCTTCAAAGGTTTACTTATATGCCGTCTTGCACAAACAGGTACTTCGTAAAAACCAATACTAATATTTCGTTTCTTTTCCACTAGTTTTGCATCTTTTATTTTCATACCACAAATCTTACATTTATAGCCCTGGTTTTTCCCCTTTGATTTCATGTGTTTACCACAATTTGGGCAAACAGGGTTCTCAACCTTTTCAATTTGTTTTTCCAATCGTTTAATATTTATTTTTTCAAGATTAATGGTAAGAGGTTTTCCTCTGATGCCGCCGTAGACTTCAACAATGTCGCCTACTAATAACTCTCTTATTATATTTCTAAATTCTTTTGTCGGCTCATAAGCAGCACAATCAATCTCACCAGATGAATCCTTTATCCTAAAAATAACATGCCCGCCTTTAATCGTATCAGGAAATTTACACACGCTTCCTTCAACTATAACAGATTGATACGGCTGTATTTTACCAACGTTTTTGCTCTGGAGATGATCATCGGTGCCCTGGTTGGTCTCAAAAATCAGCCAGCTATCAACCTTTTCAGACTTAACCATACTATGAGCACATACTAATTCCTTGTCATCATCCCCTCTTACGCCATACAAAATAGGGCAGGGCGAGTTTGGTACAAGCCTATTGTGCTTGTTTCTGTAATCATAGTTGTCAAAAGTAGATAAACATTTTTTATCCATCTTTTTTGTCGACTCATCATCTACGCTTCTTTTTTTGCCCCATTTATTTTTTTCTCTGTACGCAATTAATTCATAGGTATTATCTTTTGATGGAGACCAGGCAATTGATGCAGTAGCGCCGATAAGACCACGGCAATTCTTATAGCCCTTGTAATTTGCGTTCATGTTTTTTAAAAGATGTTTAACTTCCTTCAAAGAAACAATTTCTCTCACTGTTTTTTCATAAAACCCGAAAGGCGGCTGTTTCTTGGATATAACAAAACCGCTGTTTGTTTTTTTATCTTCCAGCCTAGCATACTTATCAACTATGGTTTCTACAATTAAAATTATTTTTTTTGTATCAGAATTCGACAAATCTTTTCTTGATTCTTTAGAGTAACAAAATATGCTTTTGCCATTTATTTCTCCAATCTTGGTTTTCTTACCAACGCCTTTTCCAACCCTAAATGAGATTGCTCCGTTTCCCCTGGTTTTCCATGGTATGTTTGGGTTCAATCTAACAAGTCTTGCGTAACCTATAATATCGTAGCCCTGATCGACTATTTTTTTTATTATGGTCCGTGCTACGTATGTGGTGCAGCCACCTTTAACCGAGTCTGTGTCATCGATTCCTATCCAGATATTTTCACTCCCGATATAGTTAAATATTAATTTTTCTTTCAATCTATAATATTATGGAGCGAACAGAACTACTGGCAAACATCAGAGAAACTTTAACCAATGCTGGTTTTTGTGTCTCAGATTTATGTAGTATACG